>NZ_LTCC01000043.1:0-239 GCF_002894025.1 Moraxella sp. RCAD0137 | reverse complement strand
TTTTTCTTTATACTGTCACTGAGGCAGGTTGGACATTTGATTTCTAGAGTTATTCGCATTTCTCTATTTTATCAAAATTCAACCTGCTTTGTTTCAGCATACTTTTTGAAACACCACCTAAACTTGAAGTCATTGATCATTATTTAACAGAGCATAGTTACCACAGCACAGCCAAATCGTTTGGTCTGAAACGTTGTATCGTCCAAAACTGGGTGAGACTCTACCAAACTCATGGTATT
>NZ_LTCC01000042.1:0-276 GCF_002894025.1 Moraxella sp. RCAD0137 | reverse complement strand
GCAAGGCAGGCGCTCTACCAACTGAGCTATGGCCCCAATTTAATGGTGGGTCTAATAAGACTTGAACTTATGACCCCCGCGTTATCAACACGGTGCTCTAACCAACTGAGCTATAGACCCGTTTTAAACATCTTACCAAAGAACAACTTGTTGTAGATTCTTGCCAATCAGATATCTTCATTAAGGAGGTGATCCAGCCGCAGGTTCCCCTACGGCTACCTTGTTACGACTTCACCCCAGTCATCGACCCCACCGTGGTGATCGCCCTCTTGCGTT
>NZ_LTCC01000041.1:0-327 GCF_002894025.1 Moraxella sp. RCAD0137 | reverse complement strand
ACACTACCATCGGCGCTAAGACGTTTCACTTCTGAGTTCGGGAAGGGATCAGGTGGTTCCATCTTGCTATTGTCGTCAGCGTAAAAGGATTAACAACGCTGTTATGAGTCTGTTATTTTATTTTTTTGCTTTTGCTTTTTTGCATTAGCGTTATCAAGATTGATTCAAGCTTATAGGTAAAATCTTTACACTTACCATCAACACATTCAGTAGTATTAAACCACTTGGGTGTTGTATGGTCAAGCCAAACGAGCAATTAGTATTGGTTAGCTACATGTATCACTACACTTCCACACCCAACCTATCAACGTCGTAGTCTACAACGGC
>NZ_LTCC01000040.1:0-383 GCF_002894025.1 Moraxella sp. RCAD0137 | reverse complement strand
GCAAGGCAGGCGCTCTACCAACTGAGCTATGGCCCCAATTTAATGGTGGGTCTAATAAGACTTGAACTTATGACCCCCGCGTTATCAACACGGTGCTCTAACCAACTGAGCTATAGACCCGAAAAGCGTTTAAAATTGCAACGCAATTTTAGCTTTGAGCCGAAAATCCCTTAGGTGGATTTTCGGTTGCTTTAGCAACCTTTTATTGCTTAAGCTCGCTTTATTAAACTTCGATACATCAACCAAAGAACAACTTGTTGTGGATTCTTGCCAATCAGATATCTTCATTAAGGAGGTGATCCAGCCGCAGGTTCCCCTACGGCTACCTTGTTACGACTTCACCCCAGTCATCGACCCCACCGTGGTGATCGCCCTCTTGCGTT
>NZ_LTCC01000039.1:0-619 GCF_002894025.1 Moraxella sp. RCAD0137 | reverse complement strand
GGGGCTGTACTAGATTAGCCTAAATCCCACACCATCTTCTCAATACTTTAAGCTGATTAGATGGTGTACCATAGTTAAAACGAAACTCACATTCTTTGATAAAAAGATGAAAGTGTTTCTTGTCAATGCCATTGTACTTTCTTAAAACACGCTTGGCTTGCGACCAGAAATTCTCAATGCCGTTGATGTGATTATGGTCTTTTGCAAATTCTTTGGAATGGTTAATTCTAAAATGCTTAAAATCACTTACATCAAGAGCATTATAGCTTTTGTAGCAGTCTGTATAAACAATACTATCAGGCTTGATTTTGCTTGTGATGATAGGCATTAGCGTGTTAGTCTTGGTGTCTTTAACCACAACCACAAAGACTTTACCGTTGCGTTTTAAAAGACCGAAGACAGCTGTTTTACCACCAGCGCCACGACCACGCTTGCCTTTGCGAATGCCGCCAAAATAGCTTTCATCAAGCTCTATTTCGCCATCAAATAATTCTTTAGCCTTAAGATTAAGATGGTATTCTATCACAAGTCTGATTTTATGATAAAATAAAGCTGCTGAATTTGGGTGTATTTGTAGTAAATCAGCTGCCGAATGAGCAGTAACTTCAAGTACAAAAAA
>NZ_LTCC01000038.1:0-712 GCF_002894025.1 Moraxella sp. RCAD0137 | reverse complement strand
GGGGCTGTACTAGAATAACTCTCATGTTATACTAGTTTTATGAAGATAACCCATTGTAAACTAAGTAAAAAAGTACAAAAAAGACTGCTTGAATTTTTTGTACTTGAAGTTACTGCTCGTTCGGCAGCTGATTTACTACAAATACACCCAAATTCAGCAGCTTTATTCTATCATAAAATCAGACTTGTGATAGAATACCATCTTAATCTTGAGGCTAAAGAATTGTTTGATGGCGAAATAGAGCTTGATGAAAGCTATTTTGGCGGCATTCGCAAAGGCAAGCGTGGTCGTGGCGCTGGTGGTAAAACAGCTGTCTTCGGTCTTTTAAAACGCAACGGTAAAGTCTTTGTGGTTGTGGTTAAAGACACCAAGACTAACACGCTAATGCCTATCATCACAAGCAAAATCAAGCCTGATAGTATTGTTTATACAGACTGCTACAAAAGCTATAATGCTCTTGATGTAAGTGATTTTAAGCATTTTAGAATTAACCATTCCAAAGAATTTGCAAAAGACCATAATCACATCAACGGCATTGAGAATTTCTGGTCGCAAGCCAAGCGTGTTTTAAGAAAGTACAATGGCATTGACAAGAAACACTTTCATCTTTTTATCAAAGAATGTGAGTTTCGTTTTAACTATGGTACACCATCTAATCAGCTTAAAGTATTGAGAAGATGGTGTGGGATTTAGGCTAATCTAGTACAGCCCC
>NZ_LTCC01000037.1:0-788 GCF_002894025.1 Moraxella sp. RCAD0137 | reverse complement strand
GGTGGTGTTTCAAAAAGTATGCTGAAACAAAGCAGGTTGAATTTTGATAAAATAGAGAAATGCGAATAACTCTAGAAATCAAATGTCCAACCTGCCTCAGTGACAGTATAAAGAAAAATGGCATCAAAGTAGATGGGAAACAAAACTATCAGTGCAAAGACTGTAAACGTCAGTTTATTGGTGACCATGCTCTGAGCTATCTAGGATGTCATTCAGGCATTACTCGAAAAATATTACAGTTGATGGTCAGAGGTAGTGGTATACGAGATATCGCTGAAGTTGAGCGAATCAGTATCGGTAAAGTTTTACGTACTTTAACCGAATCGACCTACCAAATTCAGCCTAAACAAAGTCATTATGAGTCTCTTGAAGTTGATGAGTTTTGGACTTTTGTGGGAAATAAAAATAATAAACAATGGCTTATTTACGCCTACCATCGAGAAACAGGTGAGATTGTTGCTTATGTTTGGGGTAAAAGAGACTTAGCTACAGTTCAACGATTGAAGGCAAAGCTTAAACAATTAGGTATTCACTACACCCGAATTGCAAGTGATCATTGGGACAGTTTCATAACTGCTTTTAAAAACTGCAAGCAAAGTATTGGTAAATTTTTTACTGTAGGTATTGAAGGTAATAATTGCAAAATAAGGCATCGAATTAGGCGCGGTTTTAGAAGGAGTTGTAATTTTTCAAAAAAGATTGAAAACCATTTTAAAGCTTTCGACTTAACCTTTTTTTACATCAATAATGGCTTCATTTAATGTCAGCATACTTTTTGAAACACCACC
>NZ_LTCC01000036.1:0-1045 GCF_002894025.1 Moraxella sp. RCAD0137 | reverse complement strand
GAGCTGAATTTACAATCCAAGTGCAACAAAAAAAGAAGTACTCATCAACTAGAATATAATTTTGTTTCCACACAAAAACCACTTCCAAATGATGAGTACTTCCTACCGACATCTTACAATAAACGAGCGAGAAAAGATAATGATTTTACTCGCACAGGGCAAAAAACAAGCAGAAATTGCCAAAGCACTGGGACGTAGCTCCAGCACCATTTCTCGCGAGCTGAAACGACACGCTCTAGAAAGCTACAGTGCAACGAACGCACAAAACAGCTATTTGAAGCATCGTCAAAATAGCAAAGCACAGCGCAAATTAGAGCAGCCTGAATATTTCAGTTTGGTGCAAGAAAAGTTCCTAACGCAAAACTGGTCGCCCGAACAAATCAGCGCACGATTAAAATTGTAAAAATCTGAATTATCCATTAGTTATTCAACCATTTATCGTGGTATTTATTCAGGGCTGTTTGATATAGGCGAACGCAAAGCCAGTCGTAAACTACGCCACAAAGGCAAAACACGGCATACAAAAAATCATCATGAAAAACGTGGCAAAATTCAGATATCCAACCATTTGAACGACCGTCCGATTTCGGCGCAAAATCGCAGTCGTTTTGGACATTGGGAAGCCGATACCGTACTGGGTAAAGCGGGTGGAGCTTGTTTGCTGACGCTGACGGAACGCAAAAGTCGTTTTGAGTTGGTGAAGAAAATTCCTGCCAAAAAAGCCGAAGCAGTCCAAAAAGCCATGATTGAATTGCTGGATCCACATATATTGCGGTCAATTACGCCAGACCGTGGTAAAGAATTTGCCCAACATCGTTTGGTAACAGAAGCACTGGGTGTAGAATTTTACTTCCCCGAGCCGCATCAACCGTGGACACGGGGAACGAATGAAAATACAAATGGGTTACTTCGTGAATACTTTCCGAAGCACCAAGACATCAATCAGTGGAGCGAAGTTGATATTCAACAGGTGATCAATAAACTGAATTTACGACCACGTAAATGTTTAGGTTGGAAAACACCTTATGAAGTTTACTTCAAAAAA
>NZ_LTCC01000035.1:0-1261 GCF_002894025.1 Moraxella sp. RCAD0137 | reverse complement strand
TGTACCGGTACAATATTCCCAGACACCCCATAAGAGGTTATACTACCCCAAACTAGGAGCAATCTCTCATGACAAAACAGCGTAAGCAGTACAGCAGCGAATTTAAACTAGAAATGGTCAAACTCATTGAAGAACAAAATCAGCGTGTTGTTGATGTTGCTAAGCAATATGATATCGGTAAATCGACTTTAGAAAACTGGCTTAAGCGTTATCGTCTTGAACTTCAAGGCAAGCCATTAGCCACAGGTCATGCCCTAACACCAGAACAACGAGAGCTTGAGCGTCTTCGTAAAGAAAATGCCCAGCTAAGACTTGAGCGAGATATTTTAAAAAAGGCATCCGCTCTATTAGCTCAAGACAGCTTACTATCCCGCTAATAGAGCAATTGATGGGGCAATACAGCATCAGTAAAGCAAAGCTGTGTCAGTTATTTGGTATTTGCCGAAGTACTTATTATGTCAAGCAAAAACCAAAACTACCAACACGCAAAGAGATTGAGCTACGCTTATGGGTAAAACAAGCCTTTGATTGCTCTAAAGGATCAGCAGGATCTAGAAGTATTGCTGCTATGGTTAGCCGTGCGCATCAGATTAAACTGACACGCTATAAAGCACGTCAATTGATGAGAGCACAAGGACTCATCAGTCGTCAAAGCATCAAGCATCGCTATCGTATGGCTGATCAAGCCCATACAGTGCATGACAACTTGCTTAAACGGCAGTTTGCACCAGCTGCACCCAATCAAGTATGGGTATCGGATGTGACGTATATTCACACCAAAGCAGGATTTTGTTATTTGGCAGTGGTGATGGATTTATATGCCAGACACATCATTGGCTTTGCCATGAGTGATCGCCCAAACAGTGAGTTGACCACCAAAGCATTGGCTATGGCTTATACCATACGCTTTCAACCAACCGGTGTGTTATTTCATTCAGATCAAGGATCTCATTACACCAGTCGCACCTTTGCTGATACTATTGCTAGATGTAAGATGACACACAGTATGAGCAGAAAAGGCAACTGTTGGGATAATGCACCAACAGAAAGATTCTTTCGAAGTTTTAAATATGAGTGGATGCCAAAACATGGTTATGAGAATATTCATGAAGCAAAAGTAGATGTGGCAAGTTATATTCTTGGCTATTACAGTCAACTCAGACCCCACAGCTTTAATAACTACCTAAGCCCTGTTGAAAAAGAACGACAGTTTTTTAACAAAACCCTCTTAGGGGTTGTTTGAAAATAGTTGACCGGTACA
>NZ_LTCC01000034.1:0-1312 GCF_002894025.1 Moraxella sp. RCAD0137 | reverse complement strand
TGAACCGTCCCGGGATTGTCGGAGACCCAAAACTCTGAGACAATACCCTTATGAAAACCAAACAATACTCAACTGAAATTAAGACTCGAGCCGTCGAATTACTCATCGAATCACAAAAAGATTATCCCTCACTCTGGGCAGCGATACAAGCGATAGCCCCCAAATTTGGATGCACACCCGAAACCCTACGTTCATGGCATCAAAAGCATCTGGCCAAGCAAAATCCCGTGACTGTAACCACTGAAAGCCAAGCTGCACGCATTGCTGAATTAGAGCGAGAAATCAAAGAATTAAAGCAGGCTAATGAAATCATCCGCAAAGCCGCTGCTTTTTTCGCCCAGGCGGAGCTCGACCGCAAACCGAAGTAATGATCAAATTCATCGATGACGAAAAAGACAACTATGGAGTCGAGTCGATTTGCAGAATTCTGCCAATCGCTCCATCAACCTATTATCGCATCAAAGACGAGCAGGAAAACCCAGAGAAGCAAAGCCGACGTAAACAAAGTGACAAACACCTCATAGAGCAAATTAAACAAATTTGGCAAGACAGTGGCTGTCGTTATGGTATCCGTAAAGTCTGGCATAAGATCAAACAAGACGGCTTACCAAAGCTTGGTCGCTGCACGGTCGAACGACTGATGAGAAAGCTAGGCATTCAAGGCGTATGGCGGGGTAAAGGCAAAACCACCACTAAGCAGCGAGACGACCAAGACAAGCCTAGTGACTTGGTAAAACGCAACTTTACCGCAGATGCCCCAAACAAACTATGGGTCGCTGACTTTACCTATATCAAGACCAAAACAGGCTGGGTCTATACTGCCTTTGTCATTGATGTGTTTAAAAGGGTTATCGTTGGTTGGAAGGTCTCAGCCCGTATGGATACCCAACTGGTACTAGATGCGTTAAATCAAGCGTTAGATGCTCGTGGCAGACCGAGTGGCGTAATTCATCACAGCGACAAAGGTAGCCAGTATCTATCGATTAAATACGGTGAACGGCTTAAACAGTCTGGACTTGCTGCATCGGTTGGTACAAAGGGCGATTCTTACGACAACGCTTTAGCTGAAAGCGTCAATGGGCTATACAAAACGGAGGTGATTGATTACTTTAAACATGAATGGGAAGGCATCAATGATGTTGCTTTAGCTACCCTTGATTGGGTACACTGGTACAACCATGAGTGATTACATTCTAGAAATGGATATTTGTCGCCTATTGATGCGGAGAATATTTACTATTGTTCATTAAAACCGTCAGGCTATGCTGCTTGACTCAAGCAATCTTGTCTCCGATAAACTCGGGACGGTTCA
>NZ_LTCC01000033.1:0-1435 GCF_002894025.1 Moraxella sp. RCAD0137 | reverse complement strand
TGAACCGACCCCCAATTCTTAGACACCAGTTTAAGATTAACGGTTAAGGTTTAATAAAGGACTGAGTTCTGTATTGTACAGGACTCAGTCCTTTTAATTTTACTTTTATTCTATCATGATTGTAGTAGTGAATGTATTCATCAATCACTTGTCTAAGCTCATCGGTTGATGTAAATCTTCTATTGTTTTTGCCATGAAAGAAGATTTCTTCTTTTAATGTTGCAAAGAAGCTTTCTATCACGGCATTATCCAAGCAATTACCTTTTCTTGACATACTTTGGATAATGCCATTGTCTTTTAAGCTTTGTTGGTAATTGTTCATTTGATAATGCCAGCCTTGGTCAGAGTGTAAGATGGGTTTGTCATCTTCTGTCAGTGTTGTTATGGCTTGGTTTAGCATCTCTTGCACTAACTCATAAGTCGGTCTGTCTTTGATATTGTAGCTAATGATCTCACCGTTATATAAATCAATGATGGGTGATAAGTAAAGCTTCTTTGTATTACCTTGCTTATCCACCACTTTAAACTCAGTCACATCCGTTGCCCATTTATGATTGGGTTTGTCTGTTTTAAAATTACGGTTTAAGACATTGGTAGCGATTTTGCCTATTTGTCCACGGTAAGTGCTGTATTTGCTTCGCTTGCGACGAATTACTGCTTTAAACCCAAGTTCATGCATTAGCCGTTGTACTTTTTTGTGATTGATGATAAAGCCCAACTGCTTTAGTGCTAGAGTCATACGCCGATAGCCATATCTGCCTTTGTGGGCGTGGTAGATGTTTTGAATTTCATGTTTTATTGCTTGATGTTTGTCAGCCTTGGCAAGCTGTTTTAGATGATAATAGAACACTGATCTGGCAAGCTTGGCTGCTTTGAGTAAATCACTCAGCAAATACCTTTGTTGCCTTAATTCACCAACAATTAAGACTTTGTCTTTGACTTTGATTGATTCTTTTGGCGAATTAAGGCATCGAGCTTTTTTAGGTAAGCATTCTCAGCTTCTAGATATTGAATACGTCTGAGTAACTCAGCATGTTCATTGGTTGATGTTTTATTTGCCTTGGCTTTTTTAGCTACCTTGGATTTTTTGTTTGTTGATGAAGTCATCGCCTTTCTACCTTTAGGTTTGGGAGTCAGTCCCATGATACCATGAGTTTGATAAGCTTTTAACCATTGATGGAGTACACTTGGGTTACTGATATTTAATTCAATCGCCAAAGTGCGTATGGATTTACCAGCAAGTAGTTGTAATACTGCTGTGTGTTTAAATTCTGGTGAATAACTGGCTTTGCTCACTCTTGTGCGAATGCCATCAATACCATGAGTTTGGTAGAGTCTCACCCAGTTTTGGACGATACAACGTTTCAGACCAAACGATTTGGCTGTGCTGTGGTAACTATGCTCTGTTAAATAATGATCAATGACTTCAAGTTTA
>NZ_LTCC01000032.1:0-1664 GCF_002894025.1 Moraxella sp. RCAD0137 | reverse complement strand
TTTATCCTTCGTTGCCGTAAAACCACCGACTTCAGGCGGTGGATATAAGGCAACTCCGCAATCATGTTTACGCATGGACGTTGTTTAGCGTGGTGTATTCTGCTGTTCAATGTACTGGCGGATAATCTCGATTGGAGCACCGCCACAACTGCCTGCAAAATAGCTAGGCGACCACAACGCATCGCCCCATAATTGTTGCTTAATGGACGGATATTCTTTCTTACGCAATAGCCGACTAGAAACACCTTTCAGACTATTAACTAGACTAGAAATAGCCACTTTAGGCGGATAGACTACCAGTAAATGCACATGGTCGCTCTCACCATCAAACTCAACTAATTGTGCCTCAAACTTTGAACAAACTTCCTCAAAGATAACCTGCATATCGCCTAAAATCTCTTTAGTGAATACTTTTCTGCGGTATTTAGCCACAAAGACCAAATGTACATGGAGATTGTAAACAACATGCCTACCACGTCTTAAATCATTTGACATATAATTAGACCAACTGTAAAATATAAAAATCCAATTATACTTAAATCCATGAAAACACTCAAGCTACGCATACGAGATAAACACACAGACCAACTTAACCGCCTAAGCGGTTCGGTCAATTTTGTGTGGAATTACGTCAATGACTTGAGTTACAAATACCTGCAAAGAACAGGTAAATTCTTGTCTGCGTATGACCTAAACGAATATACCAAAGGTAGCGGTGAGTTACTTGGCTTACACTCGCAAACTATCCAAGCCATTAACGAAACCCACGCCAAAAGCCGTAAGCAATTTAAAAAAGCCAAACTATCATGGCGAACCAACAACCCCGATGCCAAGCGTAAATCGCTTGGCTGGCTACCGTTTAAACAATCCGCCATTAAACACATCGCTACTTACCAAACAGGCAAAAAAGGATTAAAATCAACCTTACAGCTTAGTTTAGCTAAAGGGCAAAAGTTAATCATTGACCTATGGGACAGCTACAACCTTAGCCTATACCAAATTAACACCTGCGAACTGGTGCAAGACAGCCGTAATCGTTGGTATGCGTGTATTACCGTCAAAGACTATCCAAAAACCGAGTGCGGAACAGGTAGTGTAGGCATTGACCTAGGCTTAAAAGATAGTGCCACCGCCTCAAATGGCGACAAGCTACAAATCAAGCAAACGCTCAAATATGCCAAAGCGTTAGCCATTGCTCAACGAGCCAAAAACAAACAGCGTGTCAAGGCAATCCATGCCAAAATTAAAAATACACGCCAAGACCTCATACACAAATTCACCACAGGGCTAGTTAAGAATAACGCCCTAATCGTGGTTGGTGATGTAAAAACCACCCAATTTAACAGTAAAAAAGGCAAACTAGCCAAATCGGTTTACGATGCAGGTTGGTTTGAACTGAAACGACAACTGACCTATAAGTGCGAGAACGCAGGTTGTCGTTTTGAAATCGTATCAGAGCGATACACTACCCAAACTTGCTCGTGCTGTGGCGATATGTCCAGTAGTCCGAAAGGTAGAGCAGGTTTGCGAATAAGAGAATGGACTTGTGCAAAGTGTGGCACATGGCATGATAGAGATATTAATGCCAGTCGGAACATTCTTGCGGTCGGGCTTGGCCGTCTGGGAGCAGGAATCCCCTCACTTTAGGGAGGGGAGGAAGTCAA
>NZ_LTCC01000031.1:0-2033 GCF_002894025.1 Moraxella sp. RCAD0137 | reverse complement strand
CCATTTTTCTTTATACTGTCACTGAGGCAGGTTGGACATTTGATTTCTAGAGTTATTCGCATTTCTCTATTTTATCAAAATTCAACCTGCTTTGTTTCAGCATACTTTTTGAAACACCACCCACAATTTTTGCGCCACCTTCGGTTTTCACGGCAAACACATCGGCATTCTGAGCGGCAATATCCATCAATGTATCATCAAACAATTTGGCAAAATCAGGGTTATTTTGCTGGGCGTGTAATATAGCCAGCGTATGTTCGGGATTTAAAATCGCTGTTTTGCCTTCAATTTCCATATTAATAAATTCAATGTCTTCATCGGGTGACGCTTCACGCGCTTTTTTGACTTCATAAGTGTATTTATCATTTAAAAATTTATATAAAAACACTTGGCTGATGATTTTAAATTCATTGCCATCATTGCCCAAGCCGTAGTTGGCACAAATGGTTTTTAAGCTGTCAATTAAGGCTTTGGTTTGTTCGGTAAAATATTGTTCGGTCATGGTATGGGCTCTTTTATGCGTTGGTATCTACAGCGACTTGTCCATTCATTAACATGGGTAATAGGAAATCGCGTAATTGGGTGAGTTGTTGGTTTTGTATTATATTGCTTCTATTTTTTTTAAATAGACAACTTGCTATTTCATTATATTTATGAGCAATTGATTTGCTTGGTAAAATAATAATGCTCTCTTTTAAAAATTTAAAATGTCGTGCATATCCATAATTTGATAAGTCAATTTGATTTATCATTTGATATAATAAATATGAAGGTAATCTATTATTATTGCTGATAATAATCTGTGTACCATCTGCACCACGAGCATAAGTAAAGTTAACTAATTTTACAGTTCTAGTATGGTCGCCAAAAATGATATGTGCGTCATCAGGAGTTAATATGGATTTCTGATTATTAGTAAAGCCGCAAATAAAATCTTGGCTTTGGTCAATTACAGGATATTTTCCAAAATTTACAATATCTTTATTTAATATTTTTTCAGTATTAGGAATTTTGTCTAAACATTTTCCTAACTCTATCACTTCCCACCCTTTTGGAATAACGCGTTTGAGTGTGTCGTTATAAACCATTTCGCCACCACTGGATTGATAGGGCTTGCCGTTTTCATCAGGGAAATCAAATTGCACAAACCAATAATCATAAAGCGTTTTTGCCATTTGCTCTAATTGGGCGTTGATTTGGTTATTGACGGCGATTTTTTGGTCAAGGGCGGAAAGTACCGATGCAATGGATTGTTGGGTTGGTAAATCAGGCACTCTGATTTGAAAACTTTTAATATCATTTGAATTTAAATTTTTTCTTATACCAGAAGACAATGAACGCAAATTCTCATATTGTGTTTTGAGAAAATAATACACATACTCTGGGTTGGCTTTTTCTGTATTAAGTTCAATATTGCAACAAGCTTGATTGGTTGTCATTGCACGTTTCAAAATAGAAACATTTCCACGGGTTTTTCCTTCACCATACATAGCGATTGACAATGTATTTTCTGGAAAAATTTTAATATTAGTTTCTTCTAATGCTTTTTGAGAAATATATTCGCTAGTATCAAAAATATATTTTTCACCTAACTGTTCTGTTTTTAGCCAAGGAATAGTACCATTAGACCAGAATTCATTATTACTCCGTAATGGAGTAATACCACTTGAAATATTGATAGATAAATCAATCAATTTCATTGTTCTCATTTTAATTTCATCTCTAAAATTTTTCAGACAACCCAAAAACTATTTAATACATTCGCCCAGTTTCTCGTAAATATTCTTGCACCAATAAATGATTGATGTGTTTTAAAGTTTGCGAATTCACATCAAATTGCTGCTCTTTTCTAAAACGTTGCAACACGCTGCTTTGCATTTGTTTTTCAAAATAGCTTTCATTATCCAAAATTTGAACCGTCCCGGGATTGTCGGAGACCCAAAACTCTGAGACAATACCCTTATGAAAACCAAACAATACTCAACTGAAATTAAGACTCGAGCCGTCGAATTACTCATCGAATCACAAAAAGA
>NZ_LTCC01000030.1:0-3705 GCF_002894025.1 Moraxella sp. RCAD0137 | reverse complement strand
AATCATGATAGAATAAAAGTAAAATTAAAAGGACTGAGTCCTGTACAATACAGAACTCAGTCCTTTATTAAACCTTAACCGTTAATCTTAAACTGGTGTCTAAGAATTGGGGGTCGGTTCATAAGCACGATGTTCTTGTGATACAACAGGCAAATCTGCTGACTACAGCTTTCTAAGCTCTTTTCGTAGGATTTTGCCGACATTGGATTTGGGAAGCTCATCCACAAAGGCGATTTGTTTTGGACGTTTGTAGCCAGTTAAATTTTTCTTCGCCCAAGCTTTGATATCATCCGCAGTCAAGCTGTCGTCTTTTTTGACCACAAAGACCTTGACCACCTCACCGCTATGCTCATCAGGCACGCCGATGGCACCGCATTCTAGCACTTGTGGGTGAGCGGCGATGACTTCTTCGACTTCGTTAGGATAGACATTAAAGCCTGAGACCAAAATCATGTCTTTTTTGCGATCGACGATTTTAAAATACCCTTGCTCATCCATCACACCGATGTCGCCTGTGCGAAAATAACCATCAGTCGTCATCACTTTGGCAGTTTCCTCAGGCTGATTCCAATAGCCTTTCATCACCTGCGGACCTTTGGCACAAATCTCGCCTGCCTCACCCATCGCAACTTCATGACCATCTTCATCCAGCAGGATAATGTCGGTAGAAGGAAAAGGAATGCCGATTTTGCCGGTATAACTGCCAAGCGGATTAAAGGTCAAAACAGGTGATGTCTCAGACAAACCATACCCCTCAATGATGTAATTGCCGGTCAATTTCTCCCACGCTTCAGCTGTACTGGGCAATACCGCCATGCCGCCGCCAAGTGAGATTTTCATATTGCTATGATCAAGACTACCAAAGCCTTTGTGATGCGTCAAGGCATTAAATAGCGTATTCACCGCAGGGAAAAATTGCGGACGATATTTGGCAAATTGCTTGGTCAAATCATCAAAATCTCGCGCATTGGGAATCAGTAGCATCGCAAAGCCCATCTTCATGCCAAGCATGGTCACCATAAACGAGAAAATATGATACAAAGGCAATGCCACCGCCATATATTCACCATGCTGATACGGCTTATCAAAGCCTGATTTGACATAGGTCATGCACTGCTCAACATTAGCAATCAAGTTGCCATGAGTCAGCATCGCACCCTTGGCGACACCTGTCGTACCGCCTGTGTACTGTAAAATCACCACATCATCCAGCGTTAGACTTGGGCGAGTGTATGGCAAGTTATTTTTTAAAATATCTTTAAAATTTTTCTTATTTGGAATGCAATAGCTTGGCACCATTTTTTTAAGATGACGCACGACGGCATTAATCACGATGCCCTTCACGCCCATCATATCACCGACGCCTGTGGTGATGACATGAGCCACTTGCCCTTTATCTTGCACCTTTTCAAAGGTATGGGCAAAGTTCTCAACGATAAACAATACCTTGGCTTCACTATCTTTGAGCTGATGCTCAAGCTCGTGCGCGGTGTACAAAGGATTGACATTCACAAGCACCAGACCTGCTCGCACAATCCCCATCATCACCGCAAGATACTGCGGCGTATTTGGCATCATCACCGCGACTTTATCGCCTTGATTGAGACCGAGCGACTGTAGATAAGCTGAGATTTTTAAGCTGTGCTTATCCAAATCATCATAGCTGATGTCATAGCCCATAAAAGTGATGGCTTTTTGACCACGATTGGCACGGAAATTGACATCAAAAAAATCCAGCAAGTTATTCACACCTTCAGGCATGACAAGCTGAATGTCCAAATTATTTTTGCGGTAAGTGTCCTGCCAAGCACGGTCAACAGGTGTGATAAATGCGTTATAATCAGTCATGAATCCATCCTAAAAATTATTCGCCAGTAAGTCAAAATACAAAAATCATCAGCGATAAACAATGTATTTTTGTGAATCTTCACTCATGATTTTTGATTGACAAATGAAGCAAAATTTGGCTTAAGTTTACTTATTTAATATTTTAATTAGTATCACTAATTAATGCAATACAGTCCACAAGCTGTCTTGCAATGGTGGTTTTTGGTGCTTTGGGCAGTTTTTGGGCAGTTTTTTGGTATTGATCAGCAAAAAACACCATCATCGCATTATCATCACTGCCAAAGCCAATGCTGGTATCAGACACATCATTGACCGCAATCATGTCAAGATTTTTGGCGATAAGTTTGCCTTTGGCATAGTTTTCGGTATCTTGGGTCTCAGCAGCAAAGCCAACGGTCAGCACATCAGGATAAGTCTTAGCGATGGTGGCAAGCACATCAGGATTTTTGATGAGTTCTAGCGTCATGCCATCCACGCCATCGGTTTTTTTGATTTTGTGAGCGGCGATGGTTGCCATCTTATAGTCCGCCACGGCAGCGGTGGCGATGAACACATCCGCCGTACGGCAGACATCTAGACATACCGACAGCATCTCATCTGCCGTGCCGACATCAATGCGATGCACGCCTTTGGGTGCTTGCAATGCCACACGCTTACCGCTGACGAGCACCACATCCGCACCAGCATCACGACACGCCGCCGCCAGTGCATAGCCCATCTTGCCTGTGGAATGATTGGATAAAAAACGCACCGGATCAATCGGCTCAAGCGTCGCCCCTGCGGTAATAACGACAGTCTTAGCTGCCAATGACTGTGGTAGTCTTTGGCGAGCCACAAATGCCAAAATCGTCTGGCTCAACGCCTCAGGCTCAGGCAATCGCCCTGCCCCGACATCGCCGCACGCCTGCTCACCACTATCAGGATAGATGAGATGATAGCCGAAGCGTTGTAGTTTATTCAGATTATCCTGTACGATGGCATTTGCCCACATCTGCTGATTCATGGCAGGTGCAATGAGAATCGGTGCATCTGTCGCCACACAAACTGTGGTCAATAGATTGTCCGCCAAGCCAGTGGCAAGCTTGCCGATGGTGTTGGCAGATGCAGGTGCGATCACGACCACATCCGCCCATTTGGCAAGCTCAATATGCCCCATGCCCTTTTCGGCTTCTGCATCCAAAAGCTGTGTATGTACTTCATTGCCAGTCAATGCCTGCAAGGTCAAAGGCGTGATAAACTCGCACGCTGCCGCCGTCATCATCACACGCACTTCACAGCCTGCCTTGATGAGCAGACGAGCAAGCACTGCTGATTTATAAGCAGCGATACCGCCTGTGATGCCGAGTAGGATTTTTGGTTTGGTCAAATCAGTCATGGCTGTCGCCTAAAGTACAAATGGGCATATTATAGCGTATTTTGATCATATGGTGGCAATTAATGTGTGTTTGCTTGGTTAAGCAGGGTATCAATACCAATGCAAAAAGTTAAATTTAATCATCACAAATATTCAAACAATTTCTCAAACGTTTTGCTATTTCTAATGCTTAAATTTTTGAGTAATTTTGGGGTAATCACAGGGTGATGGTACAAGCTATTATCTTGATTGCCTGCCCAAAAACAAGCCATCTTGCCAATATATAAACAACCATGCTCATCTTGCCACTGCCCAGTTGCCCAAATAAAGTTATCCACATCAAAATTTGGCATAAAAAATGCCATTTGTCTTTTGAGCGTTTGGGGCTGTACTAGATTAGCCTAAATCCCACACCATCTTCTCAATACTTTAAGCTGATTAGATGGTGTACCATAGTTAAAACGAAACTCACATTCTTTGATAAAAAGATGAAAGTGTTTCTT
>NZ_LTCC01000029.1:0-4560 GCF_002894025.1 Moraxella sp. RCAD0137 | reverse complement strand
AACGAGCAGTAACTTCAAGTACAAAAAATTCAAGCAGTCTTTTTTGTACTTTTTTACTTAGTTTACAATGGGTTATCTTCATAAAACTAGTATAACATGAGAGTTATTCTAGTACAGCCCCTAATTTTTTTTTGATGATGCCATGAATACCTCGTCCATTTTTAGCGCCGATCACTTCTTGACACAGTCTGTCTTGTCCATCGACGACTTATCGCAGTTGCAGCAGTGGCAGCAGGATGCTTTGCCCAAGATCTTTGATATCGTGCTGACGGCAGCGGCACTGCCCGAGCCATTGAATGCTGCGTGTCGTTATGCGATGTATAATGGCGGCAAACGCGTGCGGCCATTATTGGTATTGGCAAGTTTTTTGACGGTCTGTTCCTCTGCATCAAATACTGCCGAGCAGATGGCGATGGTTTATCGTGCGATGGCGGCAGTGGAGCTGATTCATGGCTATTCTTTGGTGCATGATGATCTGCCTTGCATGGATGATGATGCGCTTCGCCGCGGACAGCCGACTTGCCATGTGGTCTATGGTGAGGCGGTGGCGCTGTTGGCTGGTGATGCGCTGCTGTCGATTGCTTTTGAGTCTTTGGGCGCTACTTATCAAGCGAATGCTGCAGCAACTGATGTCAGCCTGCACTTAAGCCAAACTCTGGCGCCGCGCGCTCGGCGAATGGTCTCAGGACAGATGCTGGATATACAAGCAGAAGGACAGAGCATCGATCAAACATCGCTTGAGGCGATTCACCGCGATAAGACAGGCGCACTGATTGAGGCGGCGGTGCTGATGGGTGGCATCTGTGCTGGCGCTGACCGTGATCAGCTGCATCGCCTTAGCATCTATGCTCAGCAGGTGGGATTGGCTTTTCAAGTTCAAGATGATGTGCTGGATGTCATCGCCGATACCGCAACTCTCGGCAAGCCTGCTGGCAGTGATGAAAAGCTTGAAAAATCAACTTATGTCAAACTGTTAGGCATCGAATCAGCCCAACAATACGCCACTAGTTTATTTGATGATGCGCGCGCACAAGTGGCGGATTTTGGTGATAACAACTTATTAATCCAACTCATCGACTGGCTACAGCGGCGCCAATTTTAGCCCGATGACTGACCGATCACCAAGCCTAAAGCCATCCATTTAACAGATGCACTTGATCATATCCGCTAATCCGACCGTGAGTTAGTCTTGGTCACAAGCTTTGTCATCGCGACAGGCTTGGCCAGATCTGTCCCTGTATGCCATTGATATTCCACACCCATCGCATCGAGCATCTGATTGATGTTTTGAACACTGGTCTCATCCACCACCCAAGTCAGCAGATACAGATGCCAATGAAAATGCGTGAGCGTATGGCGCAGACTGGCTGTCGGTGTGGTCATCAGCGGCAGCAGCTCGGTGAATCCTGACACCATGAGATCCTCACCGTCATCGGTTTGCCAAGCTCTCATCACAGTCTCTTTGAACGCTTGTGCATCAAGCCCACTTTTGGCATCACTTGCCAGAGGTAGCAGCGGCAAGCACCACAGACCATCCCAAATACCGCCACCATTTTGGCGATGAATCCACAGATCTTGTCCTTGATGATGCACTCTGATCACGGCACTGTGGCGATGCGGCTTGGGTGCAGCTTTTTTCTTAATGGGCAATAGGTGCTGACTGCCATGTTTATGAGCAATACAGTCTTTTGATACAGGGCAGCGCTCGCATTTGGGCTTGGTGCGCGTGCAAATGGTTGCGCCCAGATCCATCATTGCTTGGGCGTATTTGCCGCTGTGATCGCGCGGCGTCAATGCAGTGGCAAGCGTCCACAGCTTGGCATCGGTGGCGCTCTTGGTGATATCATCAGTGATGCCGCGATGGCGTGCCAGTACGCGCTTAACATTACCGTCACAGATCACCCCAAAGCCGCGCACGCCCATAGCCACGATCGCGCCTGCTGTCGAGCGCCCGACACCTTTGATGGCTTGCCATTCATCCACGGTCTGAGGAAATCGATGGTTTTGATGGATAAATGCCACCACTTGTTTGGCGCCTGCATGAAGATTTCGGGCGCGTGCATAGTAGCCAAGCCCTGCCCAATAAGGCGCGATCTCTTGCCAATCGGCCGATGCCAGCGCCTCCACCGTCCCAAAACGCTGCAAAAATCGTTCATAATAGCCCAGCACCGTTGCCACCTGTGTCTGCTGGAGCATGATCTCAGACAGCCAGACGGCATAGATATCGGCGCTGCTGTGCTGATGATATTGCCACGGCAAATCATGCCTGCCCTCGCGCTCAAACCATTCAAGCACCCGAGCGCCAAAGCTCGTCAAATCATCTATGGCTGGATAAGCTGCCATCAGCTCATCGCTTTTGGTTGTTGTCATATCAAAAAGCTGTTAAAATAAAAATTTGCATTATAAAAAGCTTTAGCACCAATTACAATCACCGACAGCCAATTTAATGACCCATCCTGCCTACCATGGCCACATGACAGATTCAGCCACCCCAATGCCGCCCAAAAACCACTCAAAGCCCTTTACCATCGCTGCTTGTTTGATATTTTTGGCATCGCCTGTACACGCCACCACCTCACCCCAAGTGCTTGAGGAGATCGGCAGCACAGTCAGCACCACCATCAAACAGACCCTGATCAAAAGCACCGAGCGCGACCAATTATATCAAAGTAGCGCAGATGAAGCCCAACAAGGCATTTCCATCAGTGTGCAGAGCTTTGATGATGAGTTTGTTGACTGCCGCGACCAATTTGCCGAACAGACAGCACCAACCTTGGTGGGTCGTCAAGGCGAACGCTTAAGCGCTATGGTGCGTGCGTTGTGCTTTGAGGGTTTTGCCACGCTGCATTCAGGCATTGCTCGTACACCGCTGTGGTCTGCCTCGCATCTGACCAAGGCACGCGTGCGTGATGCCAGAACACTGGTGCGCTCCGACAGCTTTCGCCCTGAGCTGCGTCTGCCGGCGGCCGAACGCGCCGAACTTGCCGATTATCGCCGCTCAGGTTTTGACCGCGGCCACATCGCACCCAATGGCGATATGCCAAATCCAGATGCTCAGTATGCAAGCTTTAGCCTTGCCAATATCGCTCCCCAAAATGGCGAGCACAACCGCAATGTCTGGCGCCATATCGAGATCGCCACTCGCACCCTAGCCATGCAGCATGATGAGGTGTTCGTGGTGACGGGCGTGGCATTTTTGGGGAACACGAGCGAACGCATCGGTGGTCGCGTGTTGGTGCCGAGTCATTTTTTTAAGGCGGTGTATATCCCAAGCCTATCGGCCGCTGGCGTTTATTTTTCTGCAAATGACAGCACGGGCAGTTATCAGATCATCAGCTTAGATGAGCTGGCCGAGCGCACAGGCATCAATGCCATGCCTGCCCTATCCAAGGACATCCGCCAAATCGCCCATACGCTGCCACAGCCCATGAACGAAGCCCAAGCCGAGCGCGTGCTACTGGACAGCCAAAGCAAAAGCTGGCTACAATTTGCTGTCAGTGCTGTACGCTATGTGGTGGAATTTTTAAATCGTGCCTAATGGAACTTATGATGATTGACCCCTTCAAAAACGACAGCCAAGTGCTGAACATCGGCGGACTGTGTATCGAAAATGGCCTAGATTCCATACAGATCTATGGCGAGCTGATCATTCGCCCAGACCAAGACGGACTCACCCAAGCCAAAGCCTTGCATGAATTTGCTCAAGCACTGATTTTGGCGTTGGAGCAGCCCATCACCGCCCAAGATCACAGCGCCCCGCCATCGCCTGAGCGCATTGACAATCCTTTTGCATGATTATCAAGCCAAAACTGGCGACTCCCAAGCTGTATCAGCTTCGGCAGCGCACTGATGATCAGCAGCAAAAACTCACAAAAAGTTACCAAAAAGTATTTACAAATCGTCCAAAGCTTGGTTATAATGCCAATAAGCTTTCAAATGAAATATTTGTATAGTCAATATCAGCCATCACTTTCATGACTGTCTCAGTCACGGGCAAGAAAAAGGAGTTTATTATGAAACTTAGCAGCAAAATCATCGCATTGGGCGCAGGTTTGTTGGTATCAGCAAGCGCAATGGCAGCCGACCCTATCGTTGGTAAATGGAAAATGAGCGAAAAAGGTGAAGAAAAAGCCATCCTCACCATCAGCCAGTCGGGCAATAACTATGTTGGCGTGATGACCAAGGGTTTGACTGATAAAGCCAAAAAACGCGAAGGCGCGACTGTTTTGACTGACATCAGCAGCCAAGGCGGCGGCAAATATAAAGGCAAAGGCGCGCACCCAACGCTGCCAATCAAAGGCAATGTAAATATCACGGTGAATGGCAATAACATCACCATCAAGAGCATCGCTGGCACCCAAACAGGCGTGCGTCAATAAGTTTAAATTCATACTGAGTAAGCTGCATCAAGCATGATGCAAAAAAATACACCGTATATTTGAACCGACCCCCAATTCTTAGACACCAGTTTAAGATTAACGGTTAAGGTTTAATAAAGGACTGAGTTCTGTATTGTACAGGACTCAGTCCTTTTAATTTTACTTTTATTCTATCATGATT
>NZ_LTCC01000028.1:0-4711 GCF_002894025.1 Moraxella sp. RCAD0137 | reverse complement strand
TGGAAAGGGCAAGCACACACAAGTAACTCAAATTCGCTATCGCTCTTTGGTTCTTGTGGCTTGCAGGGGGCGACCCCCTTGACCCCCAGTGTCGGCTAAAGCCGATTAGGGGCAAGCCCCTAAAACCCCAGTTTGTGAAGTCAAAGGAAAAAATCTTGAAAAGCGAGCAACGAGCCAAGCGGACAAACTGTGTCATGCTTAGATTTACTGATGATGAGTTTAAGCCG
Source organism: Moraxella sp. RCAD0137 (assembly GCF_002894025.1). Lineage (NCBI taxonomy): Bacteria > Pseudomonadati > Pseudomonadota > Gammaproteobacteria > Moraxellales > Moraxellaceae > Moraxella > Moraxella sp. RCAD0137. The sequence continues at coordinate 4,484 of NZ_LTCC01000028.1, read as the reverse complement.
TTCGCCAATCAAAAAAACCTAGCCACTACCCTGCGAAAAATGGTGTTAGGTATGCCACCGCCACCACCAGCACCACCGCCCAAATATCAAAAAAAAGTTGTTGTTGCCGACCCAGCCATTCTGCGTGAGCTAGGCAAGATTGGGGGCAACATGAACCAAATCGCCAAAAAAGTGAATTCGATTGATGATAGCTTTGCACGCATTGAACACTTATCAATGCTTGCAGTTATTCAAGAGCAACTAGACGAGCTATTAGCCTATGTTTCTCAAAATTCTGAAAAATAGGGGTGCTGGCAGTGCCACCGCCACCGCCAATTACTTGATGGATAAAGACCGTGATAGAGATGGGGCAAGGGTTATCAAGGGCGATTTGGAGCTGACAACGCAAATTGCCGAAAGCCTAGATTTTAAAAACAAATATACGGTTGGCGTTTTGTCGTTTGAAGAAAGCGAGCTTGCCGAGCAGACGAAATTAGAGATTATGGAGCGGTTTGAGCAAACTTGCTTTGCAGGGCTTGACCGCCAGCAATACAACATTTGCTGGGTTGAACACAACGACAAAGGGCGTGTTGAGCTGAATTTCTTTATCCCAAATGTGGAGCTTGAAAGCGGTAAACGATTTCAACCGTACTTTGACGGCACAGACCGAAAATTATTCGACAGCTGGAAAAACACGATTAATCACGAATTTGGCTTGTCTGACCCCAACGACCCAGCAAAAAAGCAGGCTTTGACGGTTCAATCAACGCTACCAGCCGACAAAAAAGAGCTACAACAAGCCATCACAGACAATCTAATGGCTAAAGTGATGGTTGGCAAAGTATCCAGCCGTGATGATGTAGTCAATGAAATCAAAGAAATGGGGCTAGAAATCGCACGCTTGACCCCATCAGCTATCAGCATTAAAGACCCAACAGGGGGCAAAAATATCAGATTAAAAGGCGAAATTTATGAGCAAAATTTCAGATTTGACGAAAGCTATCAACGACAGCACAGCGAAAGAATTGCAGAATATCGAGCAACAAGCACCAGCCGTTATCAAGCAGACTTGGCAGAATATGCAAGACAGCTTGAAAAACGCTCAAAATATCATGCAAGCCGATTTGAAAGAGCTACAAGCGAGCAACAGCAAGGCTTTGAGCGAAACAGCGACCGAACTCAAGAAACAGCACGCCAAGATATTGGCGGACAGCCAAGCACAGCTGGAAGCACTAGCACAACAGATGATACAACCGCTAGAGCAGATACAGCAGAACAGCAACGAGAAAGCACTCACGATAGCCAAAAACCGCTGGTTTTGGGTGATATTGGGCTTAGTGGGGGCTTTGGTGCTGGTACTGATGATTTGGAGCATGATATTAGCAAAGAACATCACAGCACAGCACGCAGAATTGACAAACATCAAACAAGCCGTGAACCAGTCGCCAATCCAAGCCCAAGCCCTAGCCAAAGTTCAGATTGGCAAGAACGACGATGGGACGATTTGGATAGAACCCAAGAACCACAAGAAAGCCGAATTGGGCAAATCGACAGACGGCAAGCCCCTAATGTTACTGAAGTGAGAAAGCAACATGAGCAATCAATTCTTGAACGAGTTGCAACAGCAACTACAACAGCTGAAAGATACACACAATCAGCAGATGACGACTTTGAACGACGAAAACGAGAGATTGACAAGACTGTTCAAACAATCTCAGACATTGTTTACCGAGTTAGAGCAAAAGATAGCGACCCTGACGAGCGAGAAAGACAGCTTGCAAGCACAGCTCAAGCAATCGAACGCCACCAACGAGAATTTGACAGCAGAAAATCAACGCTTGAGCGACTTACTCAACGACTTTCAGAACAAGTTCAGCAGATTAGAGAGCGATTTGCAGAACTTGCAGAAAGTATCAAAAAATCCGCTAGCGAGCTGACGGCAAATAATAGAATAAATTCTATTATTTCAGCCGAGCCAGCACCAGCACCGCCACCAATTGAGCCGCCAACCGCCAAAAATCAGCTCAAAATCGGCAAAATGTGGACGATAAAAGAGCTGAAAGACGCTGGATTGAACAGCCGACAGGCGGAATTGGTGTCAAACGCCCAAAAGAAAACACAGCAATTCGGCAGTAGCAAGAATGGCGAACGCTTGCAAGCGTTTCAAAAGCAAGCGTTACAGCACATCGAGCAAGGCACGATTGACCAGCATATCAGAGATTTACAAGACAAAGACAGGGGGCGTTAATGCACGATGATGATATTTTAGCGAGCATATTTGCTGATGATGACCCAATAGAGCCGACAGCGGAGCAATTGGAGCTTTACGAGCAAGCAAAAAATTTGGCTTACTTGGCATTGCTAGATGATGATGAAATGGCAACAGATGTTCGACAGTGAACAATTAATTGTTGATTTGTAAACTACATTGCTTTATTATGTAATGCAGTTATTAATACCATTTAGGGTGTAGTATGAGCGAAAGCAAGAAAACTTCTATCACTTTTCGACTTGATGAGAACTTAGCCAAGCGATTTAAAGAAATCGCAGAGAGCAACAATCGCACTCAATCGCTACTTTTGAGAGATTGGATAATTGAATATGTCAAAAAAAATCAGCAAACCGAGCTGAAATTTTAACACTTAATCTAGCGATATTTGCCAAGCCGTGATAAATTAAAGGCGTAAAAAAAGCAGGTTGGCAGACCTGCGATTTTTACTAGTTTATTTTGTGGCTTGGCAACTATCGCAAACAGTCAAAACACAACCAAAATAAACACTCTCTATGTATATTTTACCTGTGTTTTGACTGTTTGCAACCATTTTTTTGGAATTTTTTGCAAATGCAAAGCACAATTAAACTCGACAACTTCTATAAAAACCTGCCAACCAAGCCTTATTGTACTGACGATTTAGGCTTTTTGGTCGTGCGTGGCAAAGATGTAGCGATGAACAAACGCTATATCCAGCACAATCCCCCCTGTTTCACTAGATATTTGATTTTCGATATTGACCGCCCTTTTGGCGTGACCGCTTGGCATGACGCTGGATTACCGCCACCGACTTGGACGACACAGAACACAGAAAACGGACACGCACACATAGCATACGAGCTAACAGCACCAGTATGCACCACTGCACACGCTCGCCAAGATCCGCTACGCTACTTGGCAGCGGTGCAAGCAAGCATTACTAGGGCATTGGGTGCTGATGTCGGCTACACTAACTTCATCACCAAAAACCCACTTCATGACGACTGGCGAACGACTGTTTGGCGTGAACAGCCTTACAGCTTAGGCGAGCTTGCCCAAAACCTTGATTTAACCACCCCTTTGACTTCAAAAGAGCTTGAAAGCGGACTTGGGAGAAACTGTACGCTATTCGACACGGTGCGAAAATGGGCGTATGTTGAGATACGCAAATTTAGGGGTGCTGGTAGCTGGCAGAACTGGTTCAATACCGTTTTGCAGTATTGCAAGCAGGTCAATCAAGGGTTTACCCAGCCATTGCCGTATAATGAGATTTGCCATACAGCAAAATCAATCGCTAAATACTGCTGGCAGAACGACACATACGCCTATAATCGCTTTATTGAGCGACAAAGTCAAAGGGGTAAAAAGGGCGATAGCAGTAAAGGCGGATTGGCAAGGTCAGCCCAGTACGCCCAACAGCGACAAAGGGCGGTGATGTTGTATCAGCAAGGGTTAAAAATCAGCGTTATTGCCAAAGAATTAACAGTTCATAGAAATACGGTTAAAAGGTGGATTGATGAAGTTTGATATAGATGGGAAAACTTTCTATTCTTATGTTACCTACATTCAGCAGACTAGAAAGTATAGCAAGAATTGGGCGTTTGTAATGTACAAAGTGAATTTTGGCAAATGGGTTGATAAAGATACACGCGATAAAAACATTCCCCAAGAGCCTAGCAAGGATTTTTTGGAATGGTTAGATGAATATCAGTACAGCCCCAAAAAAATGCACTAGTGCAACCAAATTCAGATAATAGCCCCTTTTAGGGGCGTTTTCTTAGCCAAGCCGATAGGCTTGCCATTATCGCCCTGCGAGCCGTTTATAGGCTCGGCGAGCGGTGGCGATGGTGCTGACCGCCGTGGCGGGGCGGGCGGGCGACCTTCAGGGCGTATCGCCAAGCCCAGCACCGACACAGGCAGGCGGTCTTGCAGAAAATTAAGATAACGATAGCTGGCAATCGGTGATGTTCAATCGTGGGGCGGTTTTTTTGTTATTTTTTCTAAATTATCCTAATTACCCTATATAAATTTTTCGTCCTTATCTTACCCATCATTCCCCCTATATATAGTACAGTGCTTGCTATTATCATCAATATCTAGTATTATTGCCTTAAGCCGTTTTAGGCAAAGTATTGGAAAGGGCAAGCACACACAAGTAACTCAAATTCGCTATCGCTCTTTGGTTCTTGTGGCTTGCAGGGGGCGACCCCCTTGACCCCCAGTGTCGGCTAAAGCCGATTAGGGGCAAGCCCCT
>NZ_LTCC01000027.1:1912-5221 GCF_002894025.1 Moraxella sp. RCAD0137 | reverse complement strand
TCAGTAGTATTAAACCACTTGGGTGTTGTATGGTCAAGCCAAACGAGCAATTAGTATTGGTTAGCTACATGTATCACTACACTTCCACACCCAACCTATCAACGTCGTAGTCTACAACGGCTCTTTAGGGAAATCTCATCTTGAGGTGGGCTTCCCGCTTAGATGCTTTCAGCGGTTATCCCATCCGAACGTAGCTACCCGGCAGTGCCACTGGCGTGACAACCGGAACACCAGAGGTTCGTCCACTCTGGTCCTCTCGTACTAGGAGCAGATCCTCTCAAATTTCCAACGCCCACGGTAGATAGGGACCGAACTGTCTCACGACGTTCTAAACCCAGCTCGCGTACCTCTTTAAATGGCGAACAGCCATACCCTTGGGACCTGCTTCAGCCCCAGGATGAGATGAGCCGACATCGAGGTGCCAAACACCGCCGTCGATATGAACTCTTGGGCGGTATCAGCCTGTTATCCCCAGAGTACCTTTTATCCGTTGAGCGATGGCCCTTCCATACAGAACCACCGGATCACTAAGACCTACTTTCGTACCTGCTCGACTTGTGGGTCTCGCAGTTAAGCGCGCTTTTGCCTTTATACTCTTTGAACGATTTCCGACCGTTCTGAGCGCACCTTCGTACTCCTCCGTTACTCTTTAGGAGGAGACCGCCCCAGTCAAACTACCCACCATACATTGTCCTTGATACTGTTATATCTAAGTTAGAACCCCAACATAACCAGGGTGGTATTTCAAGGTTGGCTCCATAGGAACTGGCGTCCCTACTTCAAAGCCTCCCACCTATCCTACACAAGTTAGGTCAAAGTTCAATGTAAAGCTGTAGTAAAGGTTCACGGGGTCTTACCGTCTAGCCGCGGGTACACAGCATCTTCACTGCGATTTCGATTTCACTGAGTCTCTGCTGGAGACAGCGCTGCCATCATTATGCCATTCGTGCAGGTCGGAACTTACCCGACAAGGAATTTCGCTACCTTAGGACCGTTATAGTTACGGCCGCCGTTTACTGGGGCTTCGATCAATAGCTTCGCTTGCGCTAACCACATCAATTAACCTTCCAGCACCGGGCAGGCATCACACCCTATACGTCCACTTTCGTGTTTGCAGAGTGCTGTGTTTTTAATAAACAGTTGCAGCAGCCTGGTATCTGCGACTGCCAGTAGCTTACACCGCGAGGGTTTCACCACCGGCAGCGTACCTTCTCCCGAAGTTACGGTACCATTTTGCCTAGTTCCTTCAGCAGAGTTCTCTCAAGCGCCTTGGTATTCTCTACCTGACCACCTGTGTCGGTTTCGGGTACGATTTGTTTATGACTATCGCTTAGAAGCTTTTCCTGGAAGCATGGTATTTGCCACTTCGCCAGTAAACTGGCTTGCTATCAGATCTCAGTAATAGCCTAGCGGATTTGCCTACTAAGCCTACCTACATCCTTCCACCTGGACAACCATCGCCAGGCTGGCATAACCTTCTCCGTCCCTCCATCGCATCATAAACAAGTATCGGAATATTAACCGATTTCCCATCGACTACGCCTTTCGGCCTCGCCTTAGGGGTCGACTCACCCAGCCCCGATTAACGTTGGACTGGAACCCTTGGTCTTCCGGCGAACGGGCTTTTCACCCGTTTTGTCGTTACTCACGTCAGCATTCGCTCTTGTGATACCTCCAGCAACCCTTACGAGTCACCTTCACAGGCTTACACAACGCTCCCCTACCACTTAATTGAAACAATTAAATCCGCAGCTTCGGCTCCTAGTTTGAGCCCCGTTACATCTTCCGCGCAGGCCGACTCGACTAGTGAGCTATTACGCTTTCTTTAAAGGGTGGCTGCTTCTAAGCCAACCTCCTAGCTGTCTGTGCCTTCCCACATCGTTTCCCACTTAACTAGGAATTTGGGGCCTTAGCTGGCGGTCTGGGTTGTTTCCCTCTTGACGACGGACGTTAGCACCCGCCGTCTGTCTCCCGGATATCACTCATGGGTATTCGGAGTTTGCATCGGTTTGGTAAGTCGGGATGACCCCCTAGCCGAAACAGTGCTCTACCCCCCATGGTGTTCGTCCGAGGCGCTACCTAAATAGCTTTCGGGGAGAACCAGCTATCACCGAGTTTGATTAGCCTTTCACCCCTATCCACAAGTCATCCCCTACCTTTTCAACGGGAGTGGGTTCGGTCCTCCGGTGTCTGTTACGACACTTTCAACCTGCTCATGGATAGATCACTCGGTTTCGGGTCTATACCCTGCAACTATGTCGCCCTATTAAGACTCGGTTTCCCTACGGCTCCCCTATACGGTTAACCTTGCTACAGAATATAAGTCGCTGACCCATTATACAAAAGGTACGCCGTCACGGAACAAGTCCGCTCCGACTGCTTGTATGCACACGGTTTCAGGTTCTATTTCACTCCCCTAACAGGGGTTCTTTTCGCCTTTCCCTCACGGTACTGGTTCACTATCGGTCAGTCAGGAGTATTTAGCCTTGGAGGATGGTCCCCCCATCTTCAGACAGAATTTCTCGTGTTCCGCCCTACTTAATATGTCTCATAAACAGTTTCGCATACAGGACTATCACCTACTATGGTTGGCTTTCCCACGCCATTTTGCTACTGTAAATTCGATCGGCTCCTCCCCGTTCGCTCGCCGCTACTTGGGGAATCTCAATTGATGTCTTTTCCTCGGGGTACTGAGATGTTTCACTTCTCCCGGTTTGCCTCATAAAATAAATTATGATACCTAAGTTATCTTAGGTGGGTTTCCCCATTCAGAAATCGCCGGGTCACAGGATATTGCCACCTCACCGACGCTTATCGCAGGCTATCACGTCTTTCATCGCCTCTGACTGCCAAGGCATCCACCATGTGCACTTCATTACTTGACCATACAACCCCAAGTAGTCTTGGTGTTATAAGGGTAATGTGTAACGATCTTCACCTATGTTTACGCTTGATTCAGTTCTCTTTACTTTAGGTGATTGTATTTTGGGGTACAATCACCATGGTTAATAAATTACGTTGGATAATTTATTAACCCAGACTCATAATCATGTTGTTAAATAGTGTTATAAACTTCGTCAGTTTATAAAGTAAAAGCATAAATAAGAAATCTCTTATTAAATTGCTTATGTATGCTTTGATGTTTTAATGGTGGAGCCAAGGAGAGTCGAACTCCTGACCTCCTGCGTGCAAGGCAGGCGCTCTACCAACTGAGCTATGGCCCCAATTTAATGGTGGGTCTAATAAGACTTGAACTTATGACCCCCGCGTTATCAACACGGTGCTCTAACCAACTGAGCTATAGACCCG
>NZ_LTCC01000026.1:0-5451 GCF_002894025.1 Moraxella sp. RCAD0137 | reverse complement strand
GGCTGTGCTGTGGTAACTATGCTCTGTTAAATAATGATCAATGACTTCAAGTTTAAAGTCCATTGTGTATTTGGTCATAAAAACACCCCAAAGGTTGTCTAACTTTTGGGGTGCGGTTCACAACTAAGTACGGGGTTTGTTTATTAAGCAGTCTATAATTACTGCTGATTTTCGAGTAATTTTTGACGATTTTTCAAAAATTCTTCGTGCTCTTTGGCTTCTTCTTCCAAGCGCTTAGCACCTTTGAGTTCATCTTCGCTTGGTCGGTTGGTGATGGTAGGGACGCTCGTGATACCCATCTCATGCAGGCGGAAAGCTGTCACGATTTGGTAATTATCCTTACGATCCTCCCAGGTGCCAGGGCCATGACCTTGTTTTTCGGCAGCATACAAGAATACCGGTCTACCACAACCTTGTTTATCTTGCAGCTCAGCAGCAAACTTATAAGAATGTGACGGTGTCACACGGTCATCGCGCTTTGATGTCATCACGATGGTCGATGGATAGCAAGTACCTGCCTTGACATTATGATAGGGTGAATAGCTCTTCAACTTCTCATACATCTCAATACTATCGTATGGCGTGCCATATTCATCCACCCAGTACCCAGTGTGATAATTGTCTTGATGGCGCAGCATATCCAGCACGCCTACCTCTGGCAGTGCCACACGGTATTTGCTTGGGTTCAAGGTCATTGCCGCACCAACCAATAGACCGCCATTGGACGCACCAGAAATTGCCAAATAATCAGGCGATGTATAGCCTTGATTAATCAGATAATCCGCCGCTGCTTCAAAGTCATCAAAGACATTCATCTTATCCAGACGCTTACCGGCCTTGTGCCACTCTTCACCGAGTTCAGCGCCACCACGCAGATGTGCTGTCGCCCAGATACCGCCATGCTCTAGCCAAGTGGCACGATCAAAACGGAAAGCATGATCCGATATTCCACTAAAGCCACCATAGCCATACAATACGGTTGGATTCTTACCATCTAACACGGTGCCTTTTTTGTAGCTGATCACCATTGGGACCTGCGTACCATCTTTTGAGGTGTACATCACCTCTTTGCTTTCATAATCTTCAGTGACAAACGGATGCAGATCCCGACGACGCACATCGATCATCTGATCACGCACGGGATTGTATTTATAAATTGTGCGCGGTGTAGTAGTGCTATAAAAACGGAATGACACATAGTTTTGATTGTTTTCATCATTCACAATCAAAGGATCATCCACTGGCTGGCCGTGGCTGCCCTCACTGGCGACCAATGAGTACAGATCATCAATGTTACCACCCTCGGCTGGTGTTAGATCTCTGAGCGGATTACCTCGACTGTCGGTTACTACAACACGATGCGTACCATTTTTTGAATAATTAATCAAAAAATAACCATCACCACGATTGTGCCACACTGCCTCTAAAATCTCATCATAGTCAGTTGGTGCAGTGACAACCACTTCTCGTTTTTTTAGGTTATTAAGATTAGACTTAATAATCTCGCCTTTTGGATTATTTTCTTCAGAAATAAACCACACATCCAGCGTTTTTGGATCAAAGTGGACATATCGCGCCAAGAAACCATGTGTAAAGGCATCAGGATTGTGATATTTTTTATCAAAAAACTTTTGATTGTGGATGCGATAATACTTGCCTGTGTGCAAATCTTTGATATAAAAATTCTCAACAGGTGATGAATGCTGAATCACCAAATAGCGATTGTCATCACCCTCTAGCCAAATATCTTCGATCCACTGTGCCAAGTGCTTTCGACTCACTTCAATCTTATCATTGAAGCTGTTTTTGCTTACATCACGCATATGCACTTCAGGCCAGCCGCCATTGGTGGTTGGGAAGTAGAATCTGGTATCATCCAGCCATGCGATCGCTAGGCCCGAATAAGAGATATTTTGGATTGGCGTGGTAACATCCTGACCAGTTTTTGAGTCAAGCACACGGATAAAATACTTGTTCGAATCGGCATTGCCATCACGCATGATCAATGCGACATAAGTACCGTTTTCGCTAGGATACATATCACCATCAGCAACACCAACGCGACCATCTGATGACAATAGGCTTTCATCATAAATGATGGTTTGGTTGCCCAAAGGGTCTGTAGTACGAATACGGTTAAAGCCATCCGTCCCGCGGTACATATATAGCTCGCCAATGTTATCAAACTTGTATCTGCGAATCAGATGCTCGCGATCCATCAGGCTATCGATGTTTTTGCGGATTTGATCATAATAAGGAATATTATTCAGATATTCATTGGTGACCGCATTTTGAGCATTGACCCAGTCATTGACTTCGCTAGAGGTTGGCTCAGCGACAGTTTGCAGCGCCTTTGTGGTACGATTATCAAACTGATCATCTGGTACTTCATTTTCTAGGCGAGTACCGATCAAATTACGCTCACGGTCAGCACTGGTTTCTTTGGCATATTCTGGATTGATCGGATCAATATCTTCTAGCCAGCGATATTTATCCACGACTGTCTCAGTGAAATACTGATCAATGCCGTCATCAGGACGAGGAAAATCTGAAGTATCGCTAAAGCTTGTGCTGGATGAGCCGACATAGTTACTTGGTCTGCCATATTCACCAAACATAAAATGATCTTGTTGTTCTTGATGAATACGCGTGGTTGGATATACCAGCTTTTGGGTGGTCGCCTGAGATTCTTGGGCAAATGCCATATTTGGTACTGCATACGCACCAGAGACGACCGCCATCAAGACAGCGAGTTTTTTTAGTTTCATGGAATGCTCCATACTCCATTTGTAGAGTAAAATCTATACATTGCCACCGATTTTATTTTAGAAAATCGGTGGTACTTAATAAGTCCAAAATTACTTCGGCTTAGAAAGTGAACGACACGCCAGCACGGTAAGCTGTGTTTTCTAAATTTGCAAAATCCTTGCCGTCAAGCTCGTGTTGCAACTCAACACTGTCAATGCGCCCATATAAGCGTACATTATCACGCAGATAATAATCGCCACGAATATATGCACGAGTCTCTTCAGTCTTGGGGAATAAGAATGGTTCATAAGCAGCAGCAACATTTTGCCAGATACCTGTAGCACCAACACTACCGCTTACTACCGTCACGCCCTGTTGATTTTTGCGCTTGGTTTCTTGTTGACCATAGCCTGCGGTCATACTAAAGCGTGGTGTAAATTGATAGCCCAATTTCACACCTACAAAATCAGTTTTTGCGCTGTCAATAACATTACCACTTAAATCATCCTCACCGCGCCCTGCATCGACAGCTGCCAAGAAGTTGCCATGGCGATATTCGACAGAACCTGCATAGCCTTTTGAATCAACAGGTACCTGATTGCCATTTCTTTGTGGAACATTATTATTATTCACCAGTTGTGGATTAGCGCGAGAATCTGAATAGCCAGCAGCTACACGAATACTTTGATTATCCGCAAGTGGGTAACGGTAGCTTGCTGATGCACCCCAACCCTCAACATCACTGTTGCTATTTCGGCGCACATCACTGCTTGATGGTGTGCTATAGTAGGCGCTCAGATGCAGATTTGGGATGGCAGTATAATCGGTACGGATGGATGCACCGCTAAAAGTATCCAGCGTGGTAAAAGTACCTGTACGAGTCACATAGCCGGTGTGTAGGTACTGACGACCCAATGAAATCGAGCCGACATTAAGCTTATCAAAAGCTAGATTGGCACTGTTTAGATACAAACCAGTATCGCTATCAGCATAACCAAAGCCAATGGTGCCGGTCACACGCCAGTCCTGTGGTAGCTTTTGAGAGCCGCGAATGTCCATCCATGATGCACCATCATCTTGGCCCAAACGAGTGCGGCGATCTGTGCGCTCCTCATAAGTACCAGTTACCAGTTGTCTTGGATCGCTTGTAATACTTGTCCAACCTGGTTGATCATATTGATAAGTAAATTGCTCGCGGTCATTTTTGAAATGCACATTCACTTCACCATTAATATCCAGGCTAAGACCATCTTTTTTGTACAGATTATATACTGCTGATGACTGAGTAGAAATCACGCCTGATGCGACAGCGACAAATAGTGCTAATGCTTTTAGTTTCATAATAAATCCTTGTCAATAAAATTCTTGATGTTAAACTTAAAATCTAAAACTCACGCCTGCTGTGTAGCCGTATGTTTCGCGCTTACTAAAAGCACCTTCAGCAACATAGTTTTGAGTTTTGGTATTAGTAACTCGGCCTGTAAGATTGACATTGTTATATAACTCATACTCAGCACCAAGAGTATATTGCTTCTGTCTAACCTCATCAAACACCAAAGTTTCATTCACCCCAAGTACGCCTGAGCTTAAGAAGTCTTGGTAGCTGATTTGATTGCCATCCACACCATCTTTTTTCGATTTACGCTCACCATACGACGCATAGGCAGTCATGCGTGGGGTAAACTCATAATCCACGCGCACACCATAGTTATTGGTTTTGGCACGGTTATAAAATTCACCAGTAAATTCTTCAGTAGATTTACCACCATCAACAGATAGTGTCCAATCATCCAACTGATAGCTTAGACCGATCGCTGTCGCCTCTTTTTCTTTTGGTGCAGTATATACCGTTCCCCAATAATCCGTATAGCGATCGCCATAGCCATAAGTCCATGTCGAACCATCGCCGTAGAAATCCACATCGCGCTTGCCCTTGGTGTGGCCTGCACCAATGGTCAGATTGTGGCGTGGTGCAAATGAATGCGTATAAGATGCAGCCAAACCGTAACCAAAATGCAAACCTGCGTCGTTTTCTGAGCGAGTATCACCCGTCTCAGGGAATGCATGATACGCTGATAGTGTTAGGTTTGGGATGGCAGTATAGGATAACGAGACTGCTGAACCTGTTGTATCTAGCGGATTATAAGTTCCAGTAGTGGCAATATCACTGGTTGAAAAAAGGCTATTGGTATTGACACCCAGTTGACCATATTTTTGGTGGATTATGGTTGCTCCATAAGAGTAACCACGACGAGAACTCTGAGATGGTGAGGCCCATAATCCAACAGTACCAAAAATACTGATATCGCGAGTCAACATTTGCTGCGCAGAGAAATAAGCCGTTGCACTATTCAAACCTGAAAGACGGGCGCGTTCATCTGTATCGCGTCGATCCTGATCGGCAAATACATTTGTCATAGTGCCGTTAGTACCATAGATGCTTGGATCACCATACAAATAAGTAAACTTATTGGTATTTTTTGTCAGACTGGGACTGAGTGTACCAGAGATGCTGAACTGCAAACCATTGCGCAGATTATTGTTCAACCAAGCCGCTTGAGTAGAGGTCGCCAATCCCATACTGTACCGGTACAATATTCCCAGACACCCCATAAGAGGTTATACTACCCCAAACTAGGAGCAATCTCTCATGACAAAACAGCGTAAGCAGTACAGCAGCGAATTTAAACTAGAAATGGTCAA
>NZ_LTCC01000025.1:0-7092 GCF_002894025.1 Moraxella sp. RCAD0137 | reverse complement strand
CCCCCCCTTATTAGCAACACCAGATAATTTCTTATTTTAGTCCATTATCCTAGATTTTAGATAGAATGATACAAAAATAAAAAAAATAACCAAAAAAAAAAATCTTTTTTTATTTTTTATGGCATCTCAAAGCCTTATACATAAGGGCTGTAGAGTTTATAAACAGGCGTTTGGATACCATTAAAAGAAAAATAACAATGAAGTTGGCAAGAGCTACACACTTAGCCATGATAAGAAAACTTACACCATCCAACAAGACTATGAAATCAGAACAAAAGAGCTAGGAGCAAAACTTGAACAAGGGCAGGTAATTTTTTCTTTGTCTTTTCAAAAAAAAATAAGCTCAAAAAGTAAGTGAAAATTTGAGTTATCCACAGAAAAAAAATGGCGATAGCTTTTTTATAGGTTTTTAAAGGTTTTTAAAGGTTTTTAGACCCCCGCAAACCCTTGCTACATAAGGCTTTGCGAGACTTAAATAGGAGGAAAAGACGGCTAAATAGGAGGAAAAGACGGCTAAATAGGAGGAAAAGACGGCTAAATAGGAGGAAAAGACGGCTAAATAGGAGAATATTTACAACTCCTTTAAGGAGTGATATAATTAACTCCTATTTTATCAACTATGACAAAAAAGACGGCTAACTATCGGAGCTTGTTTTATGAGTAACGACCTAATCGCAATGGATAATTCCATAGTAACATCAGCCTACAATCTAAGCGTTAATGAACAACGCTTGATTTACTGTGCATTAAAGCAAATGCCAAAGTATGACCCTAAGAACCCTGATAGAGAGCCGTTAGACCCTAAAACCCCATTTTACATTACTCGTGATGACTTTATAGAGCTTGGGGCAAACCCTGATAATGTTGCCAAAGAGATACGCCAAGCGACAAGGGAGCTAATGAAAAAAAGCCTATTTGTACAGACTACCGAAGGGATTAGGGAATTTCATTGGTTGTCAGAAGTATTACGCTATGACCGCAACGCAGAACAGAAGTTAAGAGAAAAATACCCCAATCCATCGGATTATAAGAAGTACATTAACGCTCTTAAAATGTACAATCTAATAGATACCCTACCCACCCATAAAGCAGATGATAACATTGTTGCTAGGGTTGTTTTTCACGAAAAAGTTATCCCACTACTAAGCGACTTAAAGGCAAGTTTCACCCAATTTTTACTATCTGATGTAGCGGAATTTAGCAGTATTTACAGCTACCGTATTTATCAATTATTTATGCAGTACCTAAACAAAGAAACTGGCAAAGGTTGGACGCAGATTGATTTTTATGATTTGCGTTTTATGCTGATGTTGCTTGACAAATATCCTGCAGCCAAAGATTTAAGGGTTAATGTAATTGATGTCGCTATCAAAGAAATCAACGAGAAATCGCCATTAAAAGCCAAATATGAACTTATCAAAAAAGGGCGTAAGTTTGTGGCAGTCAAATTCACTTTTGAGCTGAAAGAAAAGGCTAAAAAGACAAAAGAAAATGAGAGCCGAGACCCAAACACGGTTGATATGCTTGCGCCCATTAGCATGACAGACAAGCAACGCCAGCTATTCGCTGGTAAACTGGCAGAGCTTAGCGAGCTTGGCGACTATGCGCCAATCGGAATGAGTATGAAAGAATACGCCAAAAAGATTGAGAGCGACCTATTGGACCCACAAAAAACCGAATTTTACCGCCCGTACTTAGAGAAATTAGGATTTAAGGCTTGAAAAAAAATTTTAGGCAAAAGAAAAAACCCACTCAATAAGTGGGTTTTCGCTTAATACTAGGGGGTAGGCAAATAGCCCTCAAATCGCAAAACTAGAGTACAAAACAACGCCCTTGCGATTGCCAAACCAATTAAGGCAAAAGCGCAAGGGCGTTGTTTTTGGCGATAGGTTAGCCAAAAACTTCTGAATGTGAATTTAGGCGAGCCAAATGTAAGATTTCACCATCAATTTTATAAATCAAAACCAAATCATTGGCGACATGACAATCACGCCAACCGCTCCAATTACCAGTTAATGCATGGTCTTTGTACTTTACTGGTAAAGTCTCATTACGGCTTAGGCAAGCCAAAACCTCCACCAAGTTTGTTGTTAGCTTAATCTTGCGAATATCACGATCAAAGTCTTTACTGGTCTTGATTTGTAGCATCGCCATGCTCCGCCAAAAACTCATCAAGATTGGCGTACAGTGTACCACCGCCGTTGTCCAGTTCACGCATGGCTAAAATTGTTTTTGCGTTTGGGACATAGTCTGCCTGATAACTTAGACTTAAGGGGAATTTGCGAGTAGCTACTAACTCCAAGAACAGCATTTTAACCGCTTGGCTTGGTGAAATGCCGTAACCGTCCAAAATTACTTTGGCTTGGTTCTTTAGATCGTCATCAATACGGATATTTAGATTTGAAGTTGTCATAATTTAGGCTCACATTGCACATAAATTTATTTGCATTGTAAAATTATTTTTGGAAAAAATCAAGTAAACGTATTTTTATTGTATTTACAATACAAATACAGCTAAAACACACAAAAAGGTTTTTAGACACCCCTGTAAGCCTTGTGTATCAAGGGTTATAGCGGGTTAAATAGGAGGGATTGACGCAAAAAAAGGAGAGTTATTGACAATCTCCTAAAAGAAGTTTAAATTTTCATATTTTAGGGTTAATTATGCGTTATTTATACTTAATAGCGGTCTCTTTAATAAGTGGTTTATTACTGGTATCTTGCACCAATACCGCTTACAATAAAACTTATATAGCAAATAAACCTTTAGATTTGTTATCTTTTACCGCTTTTGGTAATAAAAATCAAAGTTGGCGCGCAGTAGTCAAAGATAATAAGCTAAGTATAGATGCTGATTTTTTTAGTCTAGAAGTTCTAGTAGTTGTTTCTAGCTCTATGCTAAATCAGGGTATAAGTTATTCAGGTACACTCAATGGACAATCTATTTTACTAAACATAGAAAAGAAAACTTGCATTGAGGATGATGGGCATGAAAATGAATTTACTGCAAAATTGAGTTACTTAGGGAAAATTTATAGTGGCTGTGCTGTTTCTGGTGCAATAGATGTTGCACCGACCTAATTGGGCAAGGGCAGCAGCGCCCCACAAGGGCGCTGATAACCGCGCCTAGTGGATTATTCTTGGATAATCATGGATGGATTTTTCCAACACCCCACCAGCTCCCCCCCCCTTCCTGGGTTTGCAGGTTTAGGGGCGTGACAGTTACGCCGGGGGTTCGTGACAGTTACGCCGGGGGGGGGCGAAGAAGCTCAACAGCATGGGCACGGTGGCGGCTGCGTTGCAGCACTGCTACCGCGACCGCGAGACGCCGAACGCCGATCAGGAGCGCACACCGGACAACGATCACCTGGCGGCCAGATCGACCGATGAGGCGATGGGCAAGCTCAGGGAGCGGTTGCCGGAGAAGCGGCGCAAGGATGCGGTGCTGGCGGTCGAATACGTGATGAGCGCCTCGCCGGAGTGGTGGCAGACCGCAAGCGCCGACCAGCAGCGGGAGTTCTTCAAGCGATCGACCGAGTGGCTGGCCGCATGCCGAAAATTCAGATGCTCGGCGACGGCGATGAACTGAACAAGGGAAATGAGCGGTATCCTGCCAGACAGGATACCGACATTCACGAGGTTTCGATGGTTAGTGCGCCGCATCGGAGCGGGCCTGCTACCAGTCGTCGGTTAGACGACTGGCGACTTCTCGGTGGCAGCCCCACGGAGCCGAAGGAGCACCAGCCCCAACGAAACCAGTACCGCCATCGCCGTGGCGTAACAGATCACGGGCCACGCTGTGTCACCGTTTAAAAGTGCCACCGCCAATGTCCCGACAATGCTGACTATCAGGCTTTGAACGCAGAAGTAGAACGCGACCGCTGATCCCGCGATGTCGTCGAACTCTGCCAAAGCGCCGTTCGCGGTAACGGACACCGTGAAGACAATACCGACCGCGACAACCCACATCGGTAGGATGAAGGTGAGGAATGACGGCGAGCCGTAAAGTTCGCCGATCCCCAACAGGACCGCTCCGCAAACAAGCAACGCCATCCCACGCGCCACGCATCCTGCGATGCCCCATCTGGCGACAAAGGACTTCGCGAAACGGGTTGTCACGATCATTACAAGCGCGACAGTGGCGAAGGCAAAGCTGAATCCGATCTCGGAATATTCCGCTTGGCCTATGAGCACACGGGGAGCCGTCGAGAAGAAGACGAAGAAGGTGCCTATACCGGCGCTAAAGCCGACAGTGTAAACCCAAAAAGCCGGACTCGCGAAGATCGGCAAGACAGATCGGCGCGTCTTGACTTGATCCAGAGGGCGGGTTTCGTGCCACCTGAAACCCGCATTTAGGAGTGCGAGCATCGCCAGTATAGCCAAAGTAATGAATATCGCCTGCCATCCCAAGAACTCGCCGATCAATGCTCCGGCGATAGGGCCGAGCGCAGGCACGAACGCCAGAATCGAACTGAAAAGGCCGTAGATGACGGCACCTTCGGGACGATTGGCATATACGTCGCGAACCGTCGCGAACGTCGCCACCATCATGGCCGACGCGCCCACTGCTTGAAGTAGACGAAACGCAACAAAGGCCGGTGCAGTTGAAGACCAAGCTGCTCCCAGAGACGCAGCAACGAAAGCCGTTGCGCCTACAAGCAGGATCGGCCGTCGCCCGACGCGATCGGAGAGTGGCCCAAAGATCACTTGGCCCACACCGAGCATCACCATGTAGAGGCTCAACGTGAGTTGGATTATGGATGGAGTCGTGTTCAGGACGCCCGGCATCGCCGGAACGACTGGAAGATAAATATCCATCGCCAGTGAAGCGAGGATGTCGAAAGGAGCCATAAGCAGCAAGGCTGCCGGCAGCGTATAGGCCCACGCGGGGCGTGTGGTGGTCATGACGAATCAACCCTCGATTAAGGAATACCGGGCGACGTCTGCTCGTCAGCAATCAGATGAGACTAGCCTTACAGAGCGCCGCAACAACAATACTGGTTGTTGCGGCTTACTTGTCTGCTGACTTGGAATTTCCCATCTGATTACTCCACGCTTACGAATATGAATTGCTACATTTTATCCGATTATCTTTTGCTTCGCAATGCGGCATGGGCGCACTCAGCGTTCCAGCCCCCTCTGCCGCCCTAACTGCCACGACACCGACCCGCCCTGCACGATGCCCATAACCTCGCGGCCGAGTTGGCGGTCGATGATCGGCCGCCACGGGACAAGGGTGAACTCATGGGATTTCTCGACCACGGCGAACTTGCCGCTCGATAGATGCACGGTTCCGGTAAACTTGCCGCTGACGCTCTCGCCGTCCGTGGCGGCGCGGAACGGCAGGCCCTTACTCAAAGCCATATCCGATCCGACGCCGGCTACCTCGCGCTCCAGCGGATTACTGCGGGTTTGGTGTGGGGTTTAGCGGGCTTTGCCCGCCTTTCCCCCTGCCGCGCAGCGGTGGGGGCGGGTGTGTAGCCTAGCGCAGCGGATAGATCAGTTATCCGGCCTCTGGCCGGGCATAGTTTGTTGCTCTGATACCCTCCCCTTGCTAAAGTAAGGAGAGGGTATTAAGTAAATAGTATGAGTATTTTAGTTTGTGATTTGAATATTTATTCTATATTTATCAACAATCTTCTTACGAGATTGCGCTCTTGGTAAAACAACACGCACCTCATATTTTCCTGTTTTTGGTAAAGTATAATTCTCATTTGGCAAAAAATCATCATAACCATATAGCACAACATCTGAATGTTGTGAGTTAAGGCTAATATTTAATTTTTGTCCTTCTTGGGCATAAAAAATATATTTATCATAATTATACCCTTTTATGCTACCAGAATATGAAGCGGAACAACTCCCATTTTCAAATCTAACTGTTTTTGTTTTTGCAAAGGCAGGGGACGTCAGCAAAGATATTGACAAAAAGAGTGCCAAAATTGAAGAAATTTTTTTCATTACTTATTCCAAATAAAAGTTGAATTTTTGAAATGAATTGAATACAGCACTCATTCCTATAAATTCTACAGCTAACCATATTGTAGTTAATTTGCATTGCAGATGCAATAATTAGCATTACAAAATCTTAAAAGCACTTAGAACGCTCTGTAATGCCCTCTAAGGGCTTTTAACTTTTTATTGGTATCATTATACCAGCTAGGGTCTAAAAAGCCCTTAGAACGCATTTAAGGCGCATATAATCGATAAAAACCTAGCCACTCTTTGCTAATTAAAAATTGTTTAATTTTTACCGCGTTTTGGGCTATTTACCCAAAACGCGGTATTTTTTATTATGGTTGTTTACAAACAATTCCTTTTAAAATCAATAAGTTAAACACGATTTTTGACGCTTTTGTATACAAAAAATCTTAAATTGTAAACAGCTACAAGCCTTATATACCAAGGCTTGTAGGTAGGTTGATTTGTTGCGTGGTGTGTGGTAGAAAAACAGCTCCCTGCAAGGGTTTTTATATGCCTTATTTATTGAATAATGCTTTTTACTTTACTCTTTTTGATAGGTTTAGATACCACTACAGCTGGTTTAATGGGCTTTGGTGGAGCTTAAGGCTGGATTAGTTATAAAATCGATTTTAAGGCGTTTTTTAAGCGTTTTAAGCGTGTTTGGTGCCTAGGTGGTATAAAACCACTAGGCAGTCATTAAAGCGGATTTCTTAGCCAGAATGTAGCCGCTGCAATCAGTGCAACCACAATACTACCAAAACAAGCAATTAATGCTACAATGATAGATGATGATGGATAGTGTTTGGTTTTTTTGATCGCCTCATCAATTTCAGCTTGCATTTTGGTAATGCCTGCCTTGAGTTCTTCAGCTTCAGTATCCAATTGGGCTTGTCTTTCCATCCGCTCACTTTCATATCGCTGTTTATCCATTTCCACATCATGCAATGCTTGCCTTACCATGCGTTTTATTGTGTACAAGATTTGATCGGTTTCAGCAGTCATAACTACCCCCCCTTATTAGCAACACCAGATAATTTCTTATTTTAGTCCATTATCCTAGATTTTAGATAGAATGATACAAAAATAAAAAAAATAACCAAAAAAAAAAATCTTTTTTTATTTTTTATG
>NZ_LTCC01000024.1:7622-7743 GCF_002894025.1 Moraxella sp. RCAD0137 | reverse complement strand
AAGAAACACTTTCATCTTTTTATCAAAGAATGTGAGTTTCGTTTTAACTATGGTACACCATCTAATCAGCTTAAAGTATTGAGAAGATGGTGTGGGATTTAGGCTAATCTAGTACAGCCCC
>NZ_LTCC01000024.1:5352-6604 GCF_002894025.1 Moraxella sp. RCAD0137 | reverse complement strand
TATGGTTTTTGATGACTATTAATCGACAGACTAATGATAGCAAATGAAATGTAATTAGCTAAAATCAACGCAAGCTATAACTTAGACTTAGAGGAGATATCGCGATGCATACGCGGAAGGCAATAACGGAGGCGCTTCAAAAACTCGGAGTCCAAACCGGTGACCTCTTGATGGTGCATGCCTCACTTAAAGCGATTGGTCCGGTCGAAGGAGGAGCGGAGACGGTCGTTGCCGCGTTACGCTCCGCGGTTGGGCCGACTGGCACTGTGATGGGATACGCGTCGTGGGACCGATCACCCTACGAGGAGACTCTGAATGGCGCTCGGCTGGATGACGAAGCCCGCCGTACCTGGCTGCCGTTCGATCCCGCAACAGCCGGGACTTACCGTGGGTTCGGCCTGCTGAATCAATTTCTGGTTCAAGCCCCCGGCGCGCGGCGCAGCGCGCACCCCGATGCATCGATGGTCGCGGTTGGTCCGCTGGCTGAAACGCTGACGGAGCCTCACGAACTCGGTCACGCCTTGGGGGAAGGATCGCCCGTCGAGCGGTTCGTTCGCCTTGGCGGGAAGGCCCTGCTGTTGGGTGCGCCGCTAAACTCCGTTACCGCATTGCACTACGCCGAGGCGGTTGCCGATATCCCCAACAAACGGTGGGTGACGTATGAGATGCCGATGCTTGGAAGAGACGGTGAAGTCGCCTGGAAAACGGCATCGGATTACGATTCAAACGGCATTCTCGATTGCTTTGCTATCGAAGGAAAGCCGGATGCGGTTGAAACTATAGCAAATGCTTACGTGAAGCTCGGTCGCCATCGAGAAGGTGTCGTGGGCTTTGCTCAGTGCTACCTGTTCGACGCGCAGGACATCGTGACGTTCGGCGTCACCTATCTTGAGAAGCATTTCGGAACCACTCCGATCGTGCCTCCGCACGAGGCCGTCGAGCGCTCTTGCGAGCCTTCAGGTTAGAGGCCGTCGACAAAGATAATCTGGATCAACGGACCTTTCGGCGCCGGAAAGACGACGCTCGCTAAGCGGCTGCGCGATCGGCGTTCCAAATCGCTGATCTTTGACCCCGAGGAAATCGGGTTCGTGGTGAAAGAAACGGTCCCCATGCCAGCGAGCGGAGACTATCAGGATCTCCCCTTGTGGAGGGGACTTACGATCGCGGCGGTCAGGGAGATTCGAAGGAATTACTCGCAGGACATCATCATCCCAATGACGCTCGTGCACCCGGACTATCTGACTGAGATACT
>NZ_LTCC01000024.1:2062-2485 GCF_002894025.1 Moraxella sp. RCAD0137 | reverse complement strand
GTTAGTCTTTGTAGAGACACAAACCGAAACCTTTGCAAAACTGCAAAAAATCCTCTAAATTCTCATTGACACGAATTTAGAGGATTTTCTATGAGCAGTTTCTTTCAGCAATCAGCCTATGCCTTAATCAGTCAGTATCCAAATGATTTTCCTTTGCTCAAAATCCAATATGTATTGGATTGGCATGCGATTGAACATATTCTCAATAGCAAAAAAGCACGTTATATTCGCGACAATGGCGGACGTCCATCTTATCCGCTTTTATCGATGTTTAAAGCAGTATTGTTGGGACAATGGCATAGTTTGTCCGACCCAGAGCTAGAGCGCAGTTTAATTACACGCTTGGATTTTTTCTTGTTTTGCAACTTTGACGAATTGAATATTCCAGACCATAGCACATTGAATCGTTTTCGCAATTGGTTG
>NZ_LTCC01000024.1:0-1776 GCF_002894025.1 Moraxella sp. RCAD0137 | reverse complement strand
TGTGGGCGGTAAAATCAGCTATGTCCGTATTCCCTCACCTGAAGACTTCTGGTGATGAAAATGGCATCCCCACCCGGAAACTGGAAAACCCGCTATAAAGCCAGTGATCTTGCAGACCATCAAAGATTAGAAATGACCTGCAAGAAATGTAACCGCCTTGTTTATATCAATAAGGCAATGATCAGCTCAATTCGAGGACACGAGCAATTATATTTGGACGAAGTTGAACGACGCGCACGCTGCAAAGCTCAAAATTGCCGTGGCACCATGCGCATGGCAATGGTGCGTCTTGATGAACTCAGCGGTTTTATTGGCGGGATTGCTTGATCTCCCGCCAAGATTTTAAGATCGCAATAAACTGGCTGACTGGCGCAATAATGGTATAGCAATAAGATAAAGGCTTGCTGCGACGAGCCAAACCCAACCATCCCACTGCCCCGCGGTTAAGCCATAAAGCGTCGTAAATCCGACCGGCCCGATAATCGAGGTTATATTCGTCAACCCCGTTAAAGTTCCCTGTAAAGCACCTTGTTTTTCATCGCAAACAAGACCTGAAATAATGGCCTGCAAAGCAGGCATACCAATGCCGCCTGTGGCCAGCATAAAAATTGCCGGCAGAACCATCCAGCTTTGCGTGATAAAAGCCAGCAATAAAAACCCGCACATATCAGCGCCCATTCCAAGCAGCAACACACCGCGGTCACCCAGTCGCTTTGAAAGAGTGCCGGTTAAAACAGCTTGTACGAATGTATGTGCTGCACCAAAAACGGCCAGCGACACACCTGCTGTGCCAATATCCCAATTCAAGCGCTGTTCGCCATAAATCACCCACAAAGCGGCGGGCGCCTGCCCAATCAGCTGCATAAGAAAAAACAACGCAAAAAAGCTGGCAAGTCCCTGAACTGCAAAATTGAAGCGAAAGCCTTCAAACAAATTGATTTTGGCTGGCTGTCCTTCAGGCGGTTGTGACGGCGTTTTGGGCAACAAGAAAGCCACCAAACAAAAGGCAATTGCATTGAGAAGAGCCCCTGCCACAAAGGGCGCATGCACAGATATATCACCAAGAACACCGCCAATAGCAGGCCCTGCAATTATACCTGCACCAAAACACGCCCCCATAAAACCAAACCAACGCGCACGTTCTTCCTGTTTAGTTGTATCAGCGATAATTGATGCCGCGATTGCACCAGTTGCTCCGGTAACACCTGAGATAATCCGGCCGATATAAAGCACCCATAAAACAGGCGCTGCCGCCATTATGCTATAATCAATCGTGGCACCTAAAAATGAAACCAGCAAAATAATCCGCCGTCCATAGCGGTCAGATAACCGCCCTAAAACGGGCGCGCAAAAGACCTGCATAAACGCATAAAGCGATAAAAAAACACCATAGTGAAATGCTGTTTGCTCTGCCGGTACAAATTCATTTAATAAAGCCGGAACCACCGGCATGATTAATCCCAAACCAATCGCATCAAGCGCGACAACAATGAGTGCGGTTATAAGTGATTTTGACATAGATGTGACTTTTATTTCATTGATAAGTTGGCGATAATAAACTTGGGGCTGTACTAGAATAACTCTCATGTTATACTAGTTTTATGAAGATAACCCATTGTAAACTAAGTAAAAAAGTACAAAAAAGACTGCTTGAATTTTTTGTACTTGAAGTTACTGCTCATTCGGCAGCTGATTTACTACAAATACACCCAAATTCAGCAGCTTTATTTTATCATAAAATCAGACTTGTGATAGAATACCATCTTAATCTTAAGG
>NZ_LTCC01000023.1:0-16259 GCF_002894025.1 Moraxella sp. RCAD0137 | reverse complement strand
TGGCTGTGCTGTGGTAACTATGCTCTGTTAAATAATGATCAATGACTTCAAGTTTAAAGTCCATTGTGTATTTGGTCATAAAAACACCCCAAAGGTTGTCTAACTTTTGGGGTGCGGTTCAGGCAGGATGCTTTGGGGTGTATTTTTTGGATGGATAATAACGAGTTAGCCGATAAAGCCAAAAAATTGCAACAAGAACAAAATGGTAAAGCCTGACAAGAACACGATGCCTGCTAGAGCAAATAGCGTCATGCCAGTACTGATGTTGCCTTCTTTTTTGATCAGCTTGTAGTTAAGATAACCAAAAATCGGTGCGGTGACAAAGGCGGTAATCATCGCAAATTTTAGCATCGCTGCCATCTGACCCATGAAAAATGCGATCAAGCCATAGCCTGCAATGATAAAAAACGCAGTCCATTTGGCGACAAATTTTTCGGTCTCGTGAGTGGTTTCGGTCTTGATTAGCGATAGACACTCAGCGGTGGTGCGACCATAACCATCGGCACAGGTGATGACCGTGCCATACATGCATAAAAATGCGATGAATGCGACCAGTAGGCGCGACCATTCGCCGATGGTTTCGGTGTACATCTGAATGAGCTGACCGACATAAGCACCACCTTGCATGGCGATCTCTTGACCTGTACCGTACTGAACAAACACACCCAGCGCCAAGAAAAACAGCGCCAAAATTGCAGAAGTCAGATAGCCGACATTAAAGTCAATCATCCCTTGGTAGCGGTTGGTATGGTCGGTGCGAATCTTTTTGGCAGTCCAAACAGAAGTGATGGCCGAGAACTCAAGCGGTGCTGGCATCCAGCCCATCAAAGCGATGATAAAGCCAAGCGCTGCCAAATTCCAAGGCGATGCAGGCACAAAATCAGGTGCCATCACCGCAGGCTTGCCCATCGCCACAAATACCGCTGCCACGGTCGCTACCGTCAAGGCCACGATGATCCATTTGGTCACGCCATCAAGCAGCTTGTAGTGACCGGCAAATAGCAGCAGCCATGATGAAAACATGACGATGGCAGCCAATGCCAAAGTGTTCAACTCAAATGGCAATAAGTAGCCCAAAATCACCGATGCCAAGACCGCAACAGCGCCTGTGCTGATGATGCCAGATAAGATACACAAGACAAAAAACGCCAAAATATAAAAGCGCGACAGCTTGGCATAACCTGCCACCAGACTCTCGCCTGTGCTGTATGCATACTCAGTGCCGAAACGGTAAAATGGGTATTTGAATAAATTGGCAAGGATAATCATAATCGCCAGCTGCCAGCCGTAGAGCGCACCTGCTTGGGTTGATGCCACCAGATGCGAACCACCGATGGCCGCAGAAGCCATCAAAATCCCTGGGCCAAATGAGCGCCATGACAGCTTGTGGCTTTGATTCATAGAGATGTTATTCATAATTAAAACCTAAAAAGAACGCACAAAATAGGCCAAGCCTGATGGCAGCGTGCGCAATGATTGCTTGATAAATTTTTACAAACTAACACAGAGTAGCATAATTTCAAAGCATGTCAAACAAAAAATATGGAATAAAAGATATAACCAAGCCAATTTTGTCTTATTTAAGCTTCTAAGGAGCCATCGGCAGATGATCTGTGCCTAAAATGGATGCAAAAAAAGCCAAGATGTGGCAAAATACCATGCTATCTATCTATGAAATCAACAGCAACTACTAGCCGAACCCATTATGAAAGAATCCTTGCGAAATCGTTTAGACCAAATGGTCGATCGCTTTGAAGAAGTGACTGCACTGTTATCCGATCCTGATACCATCAGCGACAGCAAAAAATTCCGTGAGCTGTCGATGGAGCATAGTGATTTGGCCTTGATTAGTGAAACTTGGCAAAAGTTTGTCCAAGCTGAAGAGGATTTGGCGACGGCCAAAGAGCTGATGGATGATCCTGATATGAAAGAAATGGCCGCCGAAGAGATTGACAATGCCAAAGCGATCATCAATGAGCTAGAAGATACGCTCAATGTGATGATGCTACCAAAAGATCCCAATGACAAGGCGACGGCATTTTTGGAAATCCGAGCAGGCACAGGTGGCGATGAGGCAGCGATTTTTAGCGGTGATCTGTTTCGCATGTATCAAAAATATGCCCAATCCCAAGGCTGGCAAGTCGAAGTGCTGTCGGCCAATGAGGGCGAGCATGGTGGCTATAAAGAAATCATCAGCCGCGTCTCGGGCGCTGGCGTCTATGGGCGGCTGAAGTTTGAATCTGGCGCCCATCGCGTGCAGCGCGTGCCTGCCACCGAGTCCCAAGGCCGTGTGCATACCTCGGCATGTACTGTGGCGGTGATGCCTGAGGTTGAAATCGATGACAGCGTACAGATCAATCCAGCTGATCTGCGCATCGATACCTACCGCTCCAGTGGTGCAGGCGGTCAGCATGTAAACACCACCGACTCTGCGGTGCGCATCACTCACATTCCGACGGGCGTGGTCGCCGAATGCCAACAAGAACGCTCACAGCACGCCAACAAAGAAAAAGCGATGAAAATGCTGGTGGCACGCATCCAGCAAGCCAAAGTCCAAGCACAGATTGATGCCACCAGTGACATGCGACGCGATCTTGTCGGCTCAGGCGATCGCTCTGAGCGCATCCGTACTTATAATTTCCCGCAAGGTCGCATGACCGATCACCGCATTAATTTGACACTTTATAAGCTAGATGCCATCATGGAAGGGGATTTGACCGAGCTATTGGATAGCTTATTGCGTGAACATCAAGCAGATCTGATGGCGAGTGTCGGGTCGG
The DNA here is from genome assembly GCF_002894025.1 of Moraxella sp. RCAD0137. NCBI lineage: Bacteria > Pseudomonadati > Pseudomonadota > Gammaproteobacteria > Moraxellales > Moraxellaceae > Moraxella > Moraxella sp. RCAD0137. The sequence goes on along the minus strand of NZ_LTCC01000023.1, from coordinate 13,479 downwards.
AGTGACTTTGGTGGATGATCAATGGCTTGCATGCGTGAGTATGCAAGCTTTTTTTATTTGTCATCACTAATATGATCAACAATGCTTTGACAGATTAAATGTTATAATATATCATATTGTGCTGCTTGACGCGCACTGCATCAGATGAGCTCACCAGACCAAAAAATTTTCAAAAAGAGGATTGAAGTTTTTTGGCATTTCGTTCATAATATGATAACTGATAATAGTTATTATTATTATTCTATTTTAAATTTTGTACAATTTTCCTGTGACTCGCTCGGCTTGAGCGGATTGGTTAATGGTGGTGATTTCGGTGGATAATTCCAATAAAACCAAAGTATTGGCATGGTCTGTAGCGGCGGTATTGCATGGGGCGGCGGGGCTTGGTGTGGCGCAGATGCAGGCCAAGCCCATCAATCCGCCGAAGATCACGCCACCCATTGAGATTGAGCTGATCAACATGGAATCACCAACGCCTGTGCCTGTGACCCAAGCCGTCGCCATCGAGATGCCGCCTGTGACCCAAACAGCTGCGTCTGATCAGGCAGCTGAGCCAAGCAAGCCAAGTGAAGTGACGCCTGAACCTGTGACGCCAGAGTTGCCATCGGATTCTCAGACACCCGAACCAGAATTGGCTGAGGAAGTGCCGCCTGAGCCTGAACCAATCCTTGAGCCAGAACCAGAACCGACACCAGAACCAACCCCCGCACCGATGCCCGAGCCAGAGCCTATGGTGCCACAGCCTGACCCAACGCCTGCACCAACTCCAGAGCCTGCGCCGATGCCAGAGCCTAAACCTGTGCCTGCACCGACACCTGCGCCAACTCCTGTGCCTGCACCTGCTCCAGCACCTGCGCCAACTCCTGCTCCAGCACCTGCACCAACGCCTGCGCCTGTGCCTGCACCAGCACCTGCTCCAACACCAAAACCTGCACCTGCACCTGCGCCTGCTCCAGCTCCAGCTCCAGCACCGGCGCCTACACCAGCACCAACGCCAAAACCTGAGCCAAAACCTGAGCCAAAACCTGAGCCAAAACCTGAGCCAAAACCTGAGCCAAAACCTGCACCTGCTGGGCCACTGACTATCACCGCTGCCAGTTGGCGTAAAGCACCCAGATTGGGCGGATTTGACCCTGGTGAACAATGTATCAACACATCCATTGAGATCACATTTACCATCGATAGTTCCGGCAAGCCATCTAATGTCAGCTTAAATGGCTCAACAGGTGATCGCAAGTATGATAGCTATATTAGACAGCAAGTTGGCGCCGCCAGACTGCACCCACATGTCGTCGATGGGATTAAAACAGCGGTTAAGGCAAGATTTCCTGTGCAGCTTAATGAACGCGCAAATGCAAGTTGTTCACGGTAATTATCGCTTTTTTTGACATTTAATTAATAAGGTAATATTTATGGATTTTTCATTTTATTGGTCGCATACCGATGCGGTAAGTAAGACTTTATTTTTTATTTTGATTGCGCTGTCGGTCTCATCTTGGGTGATTGGCATTATGCGTGTGTTAAATTCACGCCGCCAAGCTGAGCGCATCGCCGATGATCTGACTGCCAATGCGCGCATCAGTGATGCCCAGCAGTTGCCCTTTGAACAGCGCAAAATGATCACCGAGCAGCACTTACTACAGCAGATCGCACGCCAGCGTTATGAGCTTGAAAAGGGCTTGCCAGTCCTTGGCACGACGGCATCGATCGCACCATTTATCGGACTATTTGGTACGGTATGGGGGATTTTTCATGCACTGCACAGCGTCGGTCAAAGCGGTCAAGCAGGTTTGGCTCAAGTTGCAGGCCCTGTGGGTGAGGCGCTGATTATGACAGGTCTTGGCTTGGCGGTGGCGATCCCTGCGGTGGTATTTTATAACATCGCCACACGCATCAATAAGCGCGCGCTACACATCGCTACCGACACGGCGCATGCACTGTTGGCACAAGTAGCAAGATAAGGGGAAGCGTGATGGCATTTGAACTGGGAAGTCAAGATGATAACGGCATGAATGAGATGAATCTCATTCCGCTGATTGATATCATGTTGGTGTTGATGATTATTTTTTTGGTGACAGCGACGGTACTGAACCCAAGCGTGCCACTGGATCTGCCAAAAACCTCAGCCGTGGTCAATGAGGCCCCGCCTGAGGTGGTGCAAGTCAGTATCGATGCTGCAGGGCAGGTATTTTGGGATGATCAGCCAGTGACCTTAGATGAGCTAACTGCGCGATTTGGTGATCAAAATCGTGACAATCCACCACAGATTAATCTGCGCGCTGATAAAGAGGGCAAGTACGACATGGTGGCGCAGGTGCTGGCATTGGCCAGTCAGTCGGGCATGACTAAGATCGCCTTTGTCAGTGAATAAATTAGCATATAATAAGCGGGTGATTGCCCGCTTTTTTTATTTTCCCACCATCGTGTGTCAATCAATGGTCAGATCAACAAAATCGTTTGATGGCTTTAAATATCATGATCACTGATACTATTGGTTGATTTATCATAATATGCCGAGCATGTCTGTTTCGTTAATTTGTCTAATAATTCTTGTCTCAAATGATGGTTGCTGCCTACCAAAAATATCTAGAAAGTGATACACTAGGCTTGACCAATGCCACCCAAGAAATCAAATCCATCATCAAAGTGCATGGCTCTGAAAGCCTGCAAATAGATGGGCGTAGTCGTGGTACACTCACCACAACAAAAATCAGACATGAGCATTCATGTTCAAGGGCATGCCGCAGACCCTGTGCATGGTGTGATAGGCTTTAACTCAAGCACGGGTGGAACAGTCTCTACCGAAAAAGTAGGCAAACTAAAAGAAACAGCTCTTATTATAAAAGAAGCTGGCAGAAGTGTTTTGGGTAAAGAAACCACTGCACATAATTGCTATGGGGTGGGAGACCCTAAATGTGAAAATAAAGGTTTGCTTGAAAACGGCGAGCCAATGACATGGGAGCCTGTTTATAAACCAAAACAGGATACCACACCAACTACACAACAAAACCCTAGTTTGTGTACAAACTCATCATCTACCGATAAGCAAAAGTGTAATAACACCAACTAGACTTGTAAATCTAGTTAGTCAGTCATAAGGAGACAAGCCATGAAAATTTTAATTATGCTTACAAGCATCTTATTGATCACGGGTTGCTTGCCTAGGGCTATGCAGCCGCCGCCTCAAGGGTATAAAAGCTATCAAAGTCGCCATCCTCGTATTAATGTCGAACAAATTAAGCGAGATATGACAGAGTGTGGTTTTCCTGATGTAAATAATGTAAGTTCCCACTTCGTCCATAATCACGATGGATATGTAGCATCCAACCTTTGCATGGAACATAAAGGTTACAAAGAAGGCTCACTACCTCGTGGCGTATGCCATAGATATCCCGATAGCTCGCCTTGCCAAGCTCGACAAAGTAACAATCCCAAATGAGCATCCATGTCCAAGGTCATACTGCAGACCCTGTGCATGGCATCATAGGCTTTAACTCAAGCACAGGCGGTACAACCAAGCCAGATAATGTCTTTGGTGTTGTTAAGGAGGCGTTTAATTCTGCTCTTGGCAAAAAAACCACAGCTCATAACTGTTATGGGGTGGGAAGGTCAGAATGTGTGCAAGCCGGTTTGATTAAAAATGAGCAACCGATGACATGGGAACCAGTATACAAACCCAAGATAAGCAGTACAACAAATACTGTTGAAAATCAAGAAACTCAAAAGGAGAGCGATAAATGACTGCAATTAGATTAGCTGTTTTGATATGCGTTACAAGCCTGTTGAATGGTTGTATACTATTGATGCTTGCTGACAGGTCTGCACCTCTGGAATCGTGGGAGCATTACTATAAAAAAAGAAAACATGATACTCCTTTTGAAGTCGTTCAAGTGGATATGTTGCACTGTGGATTTGACAACCCTAGAAATACTTCAGAGTTGTTTAATAAAGACCTTGATCAACATATAACAGCCGAGATTTGTATGGAAAATAAGGGATATCATAAGATTGTTTTACCAAAAGGCGTCTGCCATAGATACCCTGATAGCTCACCCTGTCAAGCCCGTCAAAAAAATCCCAAATGAGCATTCATGTTCAAGGGCATAAATCTGATTTTGTTCACACGGTTATTGGTCGTAATCAGTCCAGTGGGCTGCGTACAACGCACTATTGCTTAGATGGGTTGTTGATGGTGTGTTGTATGCACCATGCTGACCTTTATAAAAAAGCCCTATGATTGGCGTATCACAGGGTATCTGATTATTGAATATCTTTGCGGATATGACGCCGCAAGCTAAAAAACATCACCGCAATAAAGCCAAACATCACGATCATATCACCAAAGGCGGTAAATTCGCCCCAGTATTTGCCATCTGCAAAGACAAAGGCAAAAAATGCGTGCAAACCTGCCATCGTGCCAAACATCGCCACCCAAGCCAGATTGAGCCGCTGCCAGCCTGCGTGTGTCAGATCAAACACAGGCTCAAACAGACGCTTGATGATCGGGCTTTTGTCTTTGGTAAATAAGGGCGAGATCAGTAGGCCGATGGCAAAGGCGGCATTGATCAGCACTGCTTTTAGCATGATATAAAACGCATCACTGAGCGCTAAAGTGATGCCGCCAAACACCACCGTCATCAATAGTACGAACCATTGCTGCTTTTCTAGGCGAAATTTTTGGCTGATGAATAAATAACCATAAACCGCGATGGTCGCAGCGATCAGACCTGCGGTGGCGACCAGAATGTGGTTATTATCTGTGCCACCCGATGCGCCGATCAGCTGTAGGATCGGATGGTTGCTGTCAGTGGGTTCGGTGGTCTTGTATAACACAAAAAATAAAATCAGCGGAATGTAGTCAAATAAAGCTTTCATGGATCGATGTCAATACAAAATGAGAAGAAGTTGCAAATAAAAGCGCACAGCAGTCAAAAAACCTTGCCAAGATGTGTGTCTTGGCAAGGCGTGGATCAGCTGATGGCTTGTTCTTTGGCTGCGTCATGCGTGATGACTTTTGGCGGGATAGGGCGAAGTTTTTCGACCAAAGCCGCTGCCAGCACTTCATCGATACTCTCAACAGGGGTGATAATCAGACCTTCTTTGACATTGTCAGGAATCTCTGCCAAATCACGCTCGTTTGACTTAGGAATCAGTACTTGCTTGATGCCACCACGGTGAGCAGCCAGCAGTTTTTCTTTTAGGCCACCGATACGCAATACCTTGCCACGCAAAGTCACTTCACCAGTCATGGCGATATCTGCACGGATGGCGATACCTGTCATGGCTGAGACGATGGCTGTGGTCAGGGCGATACCTGCTGATGGGCCATCTTTTGGTGTCGCGCCTTCTGGCATATGGATGTGCAAATCCGTGTTTTTGAATTTTTCATAATCAATGCCAAAGCGTTCACCACCTGCACGCACGACACTCATCGCAGCACGGATAGACTCTTTCATCACATCACCAAGCGATCCTGTGAATACCAGCTCGCCTTTGCCTTGCATGGTCGCAGATTCGATGGTCAATAGCTCACCGCCCACCGATGTCCAAGCCAGACCTGTGATACGGCCAACTTCAGGTTCTTGTTCGGCCAGACCATAATCGAATGGTTTGACACCCAAGAAATCACTGATATTATCATCTGTCACGGCAACGGTATCAAACTTCACGCCTTTTTTGGGCTTGATGCCGTGCGTTTCGACTTGAGAGCGGACAGCTTTACGGCTGATTTTATTGATTTCACGCTCAAGATTACGCACGCCAGCTTCACGGGTATAATGGCGGATAATGCTCGTTACCGCATCGTCGGTGATGTCAAGCTCATCGTTGCCCAGACCGTTTTGTTCCAGTGCTTTTGGGATCAGATAATTATTGGCAATCGCCAGTTTCTCATCTTCGGTATAGCCTGGCAGGCGAATCACTTCCATACGATCCAGTAGTGCTGGTGGAATATTCATGCTATTGGCAGTACAGATGAACATCACCTGAGACAGATCCAGATCTAGATCCAAATAATGATCATTGAACGCTTTATTCTGTGATGGATCAAGCACTTCTAGTAGGGCAGAGGCTGGATCGCCACGGAAGTCTTGTGCCATTTTGTCAATTTCATCGAGCAAAAATAGCGGGTTTTTGACTTCAACTTTTGATAATGACTGCACAATCTTGCCTGGCATCGCCCCGATATAGGTGCGGCGATGACCACGGATTTCTGCTTCGTCACGCACGCCACCGAGTGCCATACGCACAAACTTACGGCCTGTGGCACGAGCGATGCTCTCACCCAGTGAAGTCTTACCCACACCTGGAGGGCCGACGAGGCATAGGATCGGGCCACGGATTTGCTTGACACGAGATTGTACCGCTAGGTATTCTAAGATGCGATCTTTGACATCATCGAGACCGTAGTGGTCTTTATCCAGTGTTTCTTTGGCTTTTTCAAGGTTGATGGAGACCTTGCTCGCCTTATTCCACGGTGTATCTAAGATCCACTCGACATAGCCACGCACCACAGCAGCCTCAGAAGATGAGGCAGGCATTTGTTTGAGCTTTTTAAATTCGCTTTCGGCTTTTTTGCGGACATCATCAGGCAGATCAGCGGCTTTTAGGCGATTTTCAAGTTCAGTATCGTCATCATCAGCACCATTATTGAGATCTGACAGCTCGTTTTTGATGGCTTTCATTTTCTCATTTAAGAAGTACTCACGCTGATTATTTTCCATCTGCTTACGCACAGTGTCTTGCAGTTCGCTTTCAAGACTGCGCTCAGCTTTGGTGTTGGTAAAGTATTCGCTGAGCGTCGCAAAATGCGCTGTGACATCGCCTGATTCGAGCAGTGCTTGTTTTTTGTCCAGCGGAATTTGGGTGCGTGTCGCGATAAAGTAAATCAGCTCTAGCAGATCATCGATGTTGGATGCGACGCGTACCAGTTCACGGAAGTTGCGCAGGTTATGCTCGGCGTATTCGGTGAATAGCTCAAGCAGCACCGATTTTTGGGCTTTGATTTCATCATCGCCGAGCTCAAGCTTAATATCGGCAGCATCAAAGCTAACTTGTAGGCTGCCTTGATCATCCTGCTCATTGATCTCACCGACTTTTACGCGCTCTAGACCTTCGATCAGTACCTTTAGGCACTTATCATCAGAGTCATGCGGCATGGTGCTGACGATGCGGCAGCGCGTACCGAATTGATATAGGTCATCGACATTGATCTCTTCGGCCAATGAGTCTTTTTGGGAGACGACGATCAGCTCGCCATCATAGGCATCTTGGGCAAGCTCGATGGCTTTGATGGACTGCTCACGGCCGACAAATAGGGCGATCTGCATGTGTGGATAGACGATCACATCACGCACCGCCAATAGGGGTAGGGTTTGTAAGGATTTTTTGCTCATCGTTGTTGTTTCCTTATAAAAGTGATGGGTGGTTAATGGTGGTGCTGTGGATAAATTACAAGTCAATGACGCTGAAATTCGCGTAATTTTTGGGTTATGATAAGGTCTATTTTAATAAAATCTTGCCATAATGTTGCTGTATTGAAATTGTATAGATAAATTAATTCAATAAGTGCTTGATTCTAAATATGATTTTATCAAATTAACCTTGGTTAAATGCGGTATAATAACGCACGAAAACTGACGCCAACTTTGCGCATGCGATGTTGGCATATCAATAAATAGGTGACTATGATGAATGCTGTATTACTTGCGGTCATTGTGATGGTGGGACTGTCGCTGGCTCGTGTCCATGTCGTACTAAGCTTGGTGATTGGTGCGCTCGTTGGCGGTGTCGTGGCAGGGATGTCGGTGGCTGATACCTTGACAGCGTTTCAAGGCGGCATCAAAAATGGCGCTGAGATTGCGCTGTCTTATGCGATGCTTGGGGCATTTGCGATGGCGATCGCGCACTCTGGCTTGCCGCAGATGATCGCTGATAAGTTGATCGTTAAGGTTAGTCATACCGATGGGGCGACTCAGCTAAAATGGCTGTTGTTTGCGATTTTGGTGGTGATGGCGATGATGTCGCAGAACATTGTGCCGATTCACATTGCCTTTATTCCGCTGATTGTGCCGCCGCTACTATTGGTGATGAATCGCCTACGGCTCGATCGTCGTGCGGTGGCGTGTATTTTGACCTTTGGTTTGGTCAATACTTATATGTTTATCCCGTATGGCTTTGGTGATATTTTCTTAAATCAGATTATCCTAAAAAATGTCAATGACGCTGGCATGGTGACAGGTGATATCTCGATGATGCAGACCATGACGATTCCTGCGATGGGGATGTTATTGGGTTTGATCATCGCTGTGTTTGTGACTTATCGTAAGCCACGAGCCTATCGGGATATTGAGATTGCCAAAGAAGCACCAGCCAAAGTGGTCAGCGGCTATGATGTGGCGGTGGCTGTCGGGGCGATTTTGATGGCATTGGGCGCACAGCTGATGACAGACTCACTACTGATTGGCTCGCTCGTCGGCTTTGCGGTGTTTATGGCGACTGGTGTGGTCAAATGGCGTGAGGCCAATGATGTCTTTAATGACGGCATCAAAATGATGGCAATGATTGGCTTTATCATGATTTGTGCACAAGGCTTTGCCGAAGCGATGAAAGCTACAGGACAGATTGATGCTTTGGTGGATGGCGCGATGCAGCTATTTGGCGGCAACAAGGCAATGGCGGCATTGGCGATGCTGATCGTTGGCTTGGTTGTGACTTTGGGCATTGGCTCGTCATTTTCAACGGTGCCAATCATCGCCACCATCTATGTGCCACTATGCATGGCGATGGGCTTTAGCGTACCTGCGACGGTGGCTTTGGTTGCGACCGCAGGCGTGCTCGGTGATGCAGGTTCACCGGCGTCGGATTCGACCTTAGGTCCGACAATGGGTCTTAATGCCGATGGTCAGCATGATCATATCAAAGATAGCGTGATCCCGACCTTTATTCACTATAATATTCCGCTGATTATTTTTGGTTGGATCGCGGCGATGGTGTTGTAATTGGCTGCTAATTTGTGATTTGCCAATAAATGCTCAAAAAATAAGGCTGAAATTTGTTTTCAGCCTTATTTTTATAGATTTTGATGAATGGGTGAATTAATCACCACTTTGACCAAGATAGGTGCCGCGCTTAGGCTGCCAATCAATCTCTTCACCACGCATTAGCCGATCAATCATCACCTTGGTATCAGCGCGATGCTCGTTTAGTAGGCTGATCATGTGTGTGTTCTTATAGCGGCCGATATTAGGATCATAAGTTGCGGCAGCATTTGCCACGCCATCACGATCTCGGTGATGATACAGATGAGCGATACGCTCAGCGATGTCGCTATCCATGCCTAAGATCTCAAGGCTGGTCTTGGCACTGCGTACCGCTGAGTCAAAGGTCTCGCGAATCACCGCATTGGCACCAGCATGATGCAGCTGATAGGCGTGAATACGGTCATAAGCACGAGCAACGATGGGCAGTGTCGGATAATCATGGCGAAGATGTTTGACGATGCTGGATGCTTTTTGGGGGTCGTTGATGGCAACGACCACGAGTTTTGCTTTGGCGACCCCCGCCATCTCAAGCAGATCAAAACGGGTAGCATCGCCATAATAGGTTTTGACGCCAAGACTTGCCAAGCCATCGACATGATCGGCATCGCTATCGATCAGGGTCGTCTGATAGCCACAAGCGGTCATCACGCCATTGACCACTTGTCCGTATCTGCCATGACCTAGGATGATGATTGGGTTTTCTTCATCGATATGATCGCTATCACGCGTGCCATCATTGGTTTTGCGACTGGTTAATTTACCATGAATCACCAAAAACAGCGGTGTCAGCACCATCGACAGCACAACAATCGCAGTCAGATTGGCGTGTGTGGTGGCATCGATGACCGACTGCGTCGCGGCAGCTGAGAACAGCACAAAGGCAAATTCACCCCCTTGAGCCATCATCACCGCACGCTCGGTGGCGATGGCATGGTCGGATTTGGTCAAGCGAGCCGCTACATAAATCCAAATGCCTTTGGTCGCCATCAGTGCAATCACGCCCAGTGTGATCAGCTGCCAGTTATTCGCCACCACCGACAAATCCAGTGCCATGCCGACGCCTAAGAAAAACAAACCCAACAGTAATCCGCGAAACGGCTCAATATCCGCTTCTAGCTGATGGCGAAAGCTGGACTCAGATAATAGCACGCCTGCGACAAACGCCCCCATCGCCATCGACAGTCCACCAAGCTCCATCAATAATGCCGAGCCAAGCACCACCAGTAGGGCGGCAGCAGTCATGATTTCACGCACGCCAGTTTTGGCAAGTATCTTAAACAAAGGATTAATCAGCACGCGACCAGTAAAAAACAGTGCCAGTAATGAACCAATCGCCACTAAAATCGACTGCCAAGCAGGCGTCTCACTCGTATGCACCACAGGTGACAAGAACGCCACAATGGCAAGCAGTGGCACGATGAGCAAATCTTCAAACAGCAAAATCGACACCATGCTTTGACCTTTGGCAGTGCCAAGCTCATTATTCTCACCAAGACTTGACATGACAATGGCTGTCGAAGTCAGTACAAAGCCTGCCGCACCGATGAACGCCACTTGCCATGATGCGCCAAACAGCATAATCACCGCGGTCATCAAAGCAGTCGCACCCAGTACCTGCAGCGAACCTAGCCCAAAAATCTGCCGCCGCAGACCCCATAGATGTGCTGGCTGCATCTCAAGCCCGATGATGAATAAGAACATCACCACGCCAAGCTCCGCCACATGAATGATGGTCTGCGGATCGGTAAACATCCCCAAGCCAAACGGGCCAATTAACAGACCGCCTGCCAGATACCCAAGTACAGAGCCCAAGCCAATTTTGCGAAAAATCGGTACAGCAATCACCGCCGCCCCAAGCAGGGTAACGACTTTGATCAGCTCACCTGCCATGCCTGCTTCGGCCATAGTTCACCTTTATATCATTGATTAATTTAAACAATTCTTGCAATCATAACAAAAAAGACAGCATTCATATGATGCTGCCATCTTAACCTAAGCTTGATGATTTCACCAATACTATTAGAAAAAATAAGAAAATCTGATGAAATCATTAATAATTATAATAAATTATAACCAGCCAGCTTTTCTAAATTTAGAATATAAATACAAACACACAGCAATCACTGCACCCAGCACGATAAAATAGCCGTATTTGTAGTGTAATTCAGGCATAAAATCAAAGTTCATCCCATAGATGCCTGCCACCGCCGTCGGCACCGCAGCAATACCTGCCCAAGCAGCCAGCTTACGCACGACATCGTTCTGCCCCATGGTTACCATCGCCATATAGGTATCCATCGCCACAGACAGCATTTCGTTGAGTCCATTGACCGCATCGATCGAGCGAAGTAGATGGTCGTTGACGTCGCGAAAATACGGCTTGGCGGCGGCAGGGAAGGCAGCAACCAGCTCATTTTTTTTGTGGTTGATAAAGAAATTACACACATCTTGCACAGGTAAAATCACCGCGCGCATATGGACAAGTTGTGATTTTAATTCGTACAGGCTTTTGAGTGTTGATTTGCTAAATTCGTGCGAGAAAATGTTGCGTTCTTGTTCACGCAAGTAGTTGCCCAAGCGATCAGTAATCGGCAGGTAGTTATCGACGATGAAGTCCAAGATCGCATGCAGCACGAAGATCGGGCCAAGACGCAGTTTCTCAGGACGGCGATGGCAATGCTCACGCACTGGGCTGTATGAGTTGGAAGCACCACGACGCACGCTGATGATGAAATTTTTGCCCATAAAAATCGCCGTCGTACCATAGCGGATTTGATTGTCTTCAAGCTTGGCGGTACGCACGACCACGAAAATGGTGTCATTGCCATAGCTTTCGACTTTTGGGCGCTGGTGGTCAGCAAAGGCATCTTCAAGTGCTAGTTCGTGTAGATCAAAGGCATCTTGGACTTCTTTGACGGTCTCAAGGCTTGGGTCATACAGCCCAAGCCAAATAAACTGGTTGTTATTAGTCAATGCACGGCTAACATCTTCGATCGCCAGAGGCTCAATCGGTGCGCCTGTTTTACGAGAATATGAGTAGCAGACAATGGTTTCGTTATCCCCTGATTGCTCAATGTCTTCAAAACGATCGGCATCAGGGTCATAGACAGTCATGGTCTCGATGGTGTCTTCGAGCGTGGCATCAGAGTCGCCATAGATATAGCTGTCGTGCGTGTCATGGAAAGTTTCGGCAGATTTTGTTTCGGCTTCGTCTAGGTCGTCATCGTCTTCTTGTTCGCCTTCATTATCAAGCCAGTCTTCATTTTGTTCGTCATGTCGCTCATCAGTGGCGGGCTCAAACAGTTCGGCTTGAGCAGGCGTGTAAGGCTTGGCGGTCTCGCTTGGGGTGCGGTCTGTGTCTTTTTCGTGCTGTTGAGTCATCGCAAGGCCCTTTAAATTCGATCGCCAAAATCTGCTTAAAAGTGAACATTATAGCAACATTTTTGGCTGATTTCATCTGTTTTGATGGCAAAATCGGCACTTAAGACAGGATTTAGGCTTTATCAATTAGGCTTTTGATCAAGTAGGTGAGCTAGTTTAAGCTCCAGCCACTAACACGCAAACACATGGCTGTCTTTACTGTTGATGATAGGGATGCTACCATAGCAGCCCCAAACCACGAAATCGCTCACCACAATGGCTTAAGCGAAACTTCTGCCACCAACATGGGCAAACTGGGTAATTTTGCGTATAATATCGGCACAAGCTTTAGCTGGTAAAGTCATTAGGTTTGAAAGCAGGGCGGAAGCACAGAAAATAGCTGAGCTATCAGGAATGCTGAGGATGACTGCACATCAAAAAGGTAATTTTGGGATGGGTCAAGCAACTAGAGCCGAGTCTGATTTAATGGGTAAAGCTTGGGTGGGTAATGGCTATAAGATAGCCAGTGATGGAAAAACTCTTGTAAGTGCTGATGGCATGAGGCAATACAGACCACCATTCCCTAAGCCAAACAGTTCTCATGCTACCACAGGTGTTCAAGCCAATTTTGAAAGAAGGTTTGAGGGTCAGAAGACCAAAGGATGACAAGTAAATGGGTATTTAAATATAGTTGATTGAGGTGTTCTAATGATTTTGGAAGTTAAGAGCTTGTACAGTCCGGATGTTTTTGATTTGAAACTATTTAGAGATATAGGAGAGCCATTTTCCATTCTTCTAGAAGTTGTTATAGGTGAAAAAAATAAAGATGGCGGTGATATATTTTCTTTTACCATAGTAAATATTTCTTTTTTGGAAGAGATGATTAATGAGGATGAAGTCATTTTTGGTAAAAATATGATAATTGTTAAGAGGTTTGACTACATTCAGATAGTTAACTGAACCGTCCCGGGATTGTCGGAGACCCAAAACTCTGAGACAATACCCTTATGAAAACCAAACAATACTCAACTGAAATTAAGACTCGAGCCGTCGAATTACTCATCGAATCACAAAAAGA
>NZ_LTCC01000022.1:10946-16510 GCF_002894025.1 Moraxella sp. RCAD0137 | reverse complement strand
CCTTAAGATTAAGATGGTATTCTATCACAAGTCTGATTTTATGATAAAATAAAGCTGCTGAATTTGGGTGTATTTGTAGTAAATCAGCTGCCGAATGAGCAGTAACTTCAAGTACAAAAAAATTCAAGCAGTCTTTTTTGTACTTTTTTACTTAGTTTACAATGGGTTATCTTCATAAAACTAGTATAACATGAGAGTTATTCTAGTACAGCCCCGAGCGTTTTATCCTGCCAAAATAGTGGTAGATTTTGCCATTCATCCTGCAAGTCTTTGGCACAAATCAGCACAAAATCCACCTTCAATCCATGTATATCCAAAAGACAGTGAGCAATCTTAGCATAAAGTTTATCCACAGATATTCGGCTATCAAAAAATACATTGCCACTATTGATATAATAAGCCACATTGTTTAGACCCAGTGCCGTCAAATGATAAGCAAAATCGCTCATTACTAGCGTATTTTTACCCATCATATTCACCCCACGAAGTAACATCGCATAACGCATTTTTATCCCCAATCACCAAAACACATACCGCACCACCATCGCAAAGCACATCAGCACAATCACAGGACGGATAAATTTGGCACCGCCTTTGACCACCATCTGCGAGCCACAAAACGCCCCAATAATCTGCCCTGCCATCATCACAAAGCCCACTTTCCATAGCACCTGACCACCTAGAATAAAGAAAATCAGACTGGCGATATTGGTCGCGAAGTTGAGTAGCTTGGCAGTGCCTGTGGCTCGTATCAGATCCATCCCCCGCAGCGCCACATTGGACAATGCAAAAAATGTCCCTGTCCCCGGTCCTAGATAGCCATCATAAAAGCCAATCAGCGGTACGATGGTTTTTTGCCACGTGCTTTGGCTGATTTTGGGCATGCTTTCAATTTCACCCAAGCTTGGGGCAAATAGCGTATATAGCCCCACTCCAGCAACAAGAAATGGAATGATGACTTTTAACATCTCAGGTGGGGATAATTGCACCAACACCGTGGCAATCGCCGAACCCACAAAAGCCATCAATAAAGCAATCTTGATTTGGGCAGGATGTACGACGTCTTTTTTGATCATCGTTAGACTGGCTGAGAATGACCCTGCCGATGCTTGCAGCTTATTGGTGGCAAGGGTGGCGATCGGTGGCACACCAGATAACAACAGGGCAGGAATGGTCAATAAGCCACCACCCCCTGCCATCGCATCAACGAAGCCTGCCAGCATCGCCACGCCAAATAACAGCACCAATATCTCTAAGCCAAGCTGAATATCCACTACCACCCCATCCATTAAGTCATTTTATTAAAGCCAAAAGCCCTTGGCTATTATAACGCTGGATCAAAACTGTGCCAATGATTTGGACAATTTTAACAGCCAAGTCCGGCTGTGTATCGACATAGATCAGCCCATAACACCAAAAAATCAGCTCAATCTGGATTCAAACCATAAAAAATTTCATAAATTGCGCTAAGTTTTGTAACTTAGTCTTTATCCTTACCTTATTTTTATGTTACAGTTAGCGATAAATTTACTGCCAGTGTGACAGGTGAGTGATGTCTCATTTGTGACACTTTAGTTGGGATTGATATGTTTGCACGAATTAAGCGATTTTTAGAATTAGAAGCAGCAGGCGGCATCATTCTTGCCCTCGCTGCGATCCTTGCCATGATCATTGCGAACTCGCCGCTACAATGGCTGTATGATGATTTCATTCATGTGCCTGTGGTGGTTCAGATCGGTGCTTTTGAAATTGCCAAAGATGCGCATCATTGGATTAATGATGGCTTGATGGCGATATTTTTCTTTTTGGTGGGATTGGAATTAAAGCGAGAGGCGTTGATTGGTGAATTATCCGATCTTAAACAGATTCTCATGCCTGCCTTAGCGGCTGTCGGCGGGATGATCGTACCAGCTTTGATCTATGCTGCTTTTAACTATCAAAATCCTGAGCATCTGGCTGGCTGGGCGATCCCTGCAGCGACCGACATTGCCTTTGCTTTGGGTGTGATTAGTCTGCTTGGTAATCGCGTGCCAAATGCGCTAAAGGTGTTTTTGGTGTCGATCGCGATTTTTGATGACTTGGGTGCGATTATCATCATTGCGCTGTTTTATACCGCGGATTTATCGCTGTTTTCATTGGGTGTGGCGGCAGTCTGCTTGCCGTTTTTGTACCTATTAAACAAAATGGGCGTGGTGCGTCTGACCCCGTATTTGATGATCGGTCTGATTATGTGGGCTGCGATGCTAAAATCAGGGGTGCATGCGACTTTGGCAGGCGTGCTATTGGCATTTTTTATTCCACTGCGTAACAAGCGTGATCCAGAACATTCACCGCTTGAAGAGCTGGAGCATGATTTGCATAACACCGTGGCGTTTGGGGTGCTGCCGCTGTTTGCCTTTGCCAATGCTGGCATTTCACTGGCCGGAACGAGTGTAGATAGCCTACTGCATCCTGTACCGCTTGGCATCGCATCAGGACTGCTCATCGGCAAACAAATCGGTGTCATGGCAGCGGTATTCTTATGCCTAAAACTGGGCTTGGCAGGATTGCCAAAAGGCACTACCATCAAGCAGCTGTATGGCGTATCACTGCTATGCGGCATCGGCTTTACGATGAGTTTGTTTATCTCAGGATTGGCTTTTGGCGGCATTCCAGATGAGTTCGATCCGCGACTGGGCATCATTTTAGGTTCGATCATCGCGGGCATCTTAGGGTATTTAATTCTGCGCAGCAGCATTCCTAATGCTGATCATCCTGTACTCGCCAAAGATTCTGGCGAAGGCTTTATCCCTACTGGTAACAGCGTGACTGAATGAGTCATCGCGATCTATTAGGCTGGCATTCGCCGGCCTATTTTTTTGCAAAGCTGTATCGGTTAATGGTGTAAGATTTGGGTAATATTGGTGACATATTTATTACAGTTTTTGAGGCCAACTGCCATCCACACGAGCAGAATTTGGCATATAATAAAGCCATACGACACATAGCTAATTTTCACCCAAATGCATGGCATTTGACCATTCTTAACTCAATTAAAGGATATGAAGATGAAAAAATTACTTGCTTGTACGACTCTGGCCGCTCTTGCCATTACAGGCTGTGCCACTTCGCCGATCAACACCCAGACTGCCTCTGTCAATACCACCGCTGACAGCGCTCAACAAAAGCGATTGATTGCGACTTATCAATGTGATGACAATGCCAGCGTCATCGCCAACTATCAGCCACAGAGTGATCGTGCTGTCCTATCCATCAATGTCCCAAGTTGGAAACTACTAAATCAAGAGATCACCATGAACTCAGCAGTGAGCGGCTCTGGTATGCGTTTTGTTAACCACACCAACCCAAACAGCCTGTATGAATGGCATGCCAAAGGTCGTGATGCCATTTTGGCTGTGACCATTGCAGGCACTGAGCATACTTTGAATTGCCGTGGCGTTGGTCAATCACTGTCATAATCTTATCCAAATCCAAGCGGCTGCCCGCCTCATGCTGCTTGGATTTGACATCTTGGGATATTGTATTGGCTTAGTGTGGCTTTGAATCATCTTAATTTGCATCACCCAAGCTGATGGGTAAATTGATCACACCTACCAAAGTATCGTAGAATATCTGATCTCTTCAGCGACTTATCAACAAAATTGCGCCATCATTTAAGGTCTGTTATGAAAAAACTTGCGCTTTTATCCGCCTTTGGTTTATCTGCCATTGTCACTGGCTGCGCGACCACCGCACAGCAGCCCCAAATCGATTGCGCTGCACCCGATTGGCATGCTGTCGGTATCGAAGATGGCAAAGCAGGTCGCTATCCTTATGAAATTAGTCGCCATCAAAAGCAGTGTCAAGCCATCAAATTAACACCTGAGATTATCAAGACTTGGGAAGCGGGGCGGCAAATTGGCTTAAATAGCTACTGCACCAAAGGCAATGCCTATGAGATCGGTCAGCGCGGTTATTCACTCAATCAAGTCTGCCCTGAAGCTGGTCTGCTTGAGATTCAGCAATCGCATGCTTTGGGTTATCAGCAATATTATCGCCGTGCGCAGCTTAGCCGTGATTGGGCATATCCTGTGTTTCATCCTTGGTATGCGCCACTACCCTATCGTTATTGGCGATGAGTTTTGACAATTCAAGTTGAATAATACGTTTCAGGCTGCCTGAACATTCATAACCCATAAAATAAGGAAACAAGATGAACATTCAAAATCCGCAAATTCAATCATACGATTTTCTGCGTGGAATGTATGATGACGGCTATTTTCCCAATTTTTTGGTTGATAAATGCAAAGCTATTTTTTTGAATGTGTGCCAACGCATTGAACAAGAACAACCCGACAATTTAGACGCGCTGTATGCCATCACGCACGAAGCCACCGAGCAACTCAATGAATTGCAAGATGAATTTGATGAAAATGACAGCGAAATTGAAACAGTTGCGCGTGATTGTTTTGGCGAAACCATGGAATTTATTGCCCAAGCTTATGGTTTTGATGACGCAGATGGTGTAGAATTGATTGCCCCGCGTGATTGGTAAAATTATTTTTCAGGCTGCCTGAAAAGAAATTTATTTAGTAAAATCAAAGGATAATTTATGTTTAATAAGTTAAAAATCGGCACATTATTATTGCTGACATTAACGGCTTGTTCGCCCAATTCTGTTCATTCGGTAACGTCTAATCCGCAGCCTGCTAGTGCGCCTGTGCAACAATCAGCCACACAAGCCACCTTTCAACAGACTTTGGCGAATTTGGAACAGCAGTATCAAGCCCGAATTGGCGTTTATGTATGGGATACAGAAACGGGACATTCTTTGTCTTATCGTGCAGATGAACGCTTTGCTTATGCGTCCACTTTCAAGGCGTTGTTGGCTGGGGCGGTGTTGCAATCGCTGCCTGAAAAAGATTTAAATCGTACCATTTCATATAGCCAAAAAGATTTGGTTAGTTATTCTCCCGAAACCCAAAAATACGTTGGCAAAGGCATGACGATTGCCCAATTATGTGAAGCAGCCGTGCGGTTTAGCGACAACACCGCGACCAATTTGCTGCTCAAAGAATTGGGTGGCGTGGAACAATATCAACGTATTTTGCGACAATTAGGCGATAACGTAACCCATGCCAATCGGCTAGAACCCGATTTAAATCAAGCCAAACCCAACGATATTCGTGATACGAGTACACCCAAACAAATGGCGATGAATTTAAATGCGTATTTATTGGGCAACACATTAACCGAATCGCAAAAAACGATTTTGTGGAATTGGTTGGACAATAACGCAACAGGCAATCCATTGATTCGCGCTGCTACGCCAACATCGTGGAAAGTGTACGATAAAAGCGGGGCGGGTAAATATGGTGTACGCAATGATATTGCGGTGGTTCGCATACCAAATCGCAAACCGATTGTGATGGCAATCATGAGTACGCAATTTACCGAAGAAGCCAAATTCAACAATAAATTAGTAGAAGATGCAGCAAAGCAAGTATTTCATACTTTACAGCTCAACTAACAAATTCATTTTGTTAGAAAAAGTGAAAATTTAGGGCTGAATTTTTAGAGGTTCC
>NZ_LTCC01000022.1:0-9998 GCF_002894025.1 Moraxella sp. RCAD0137 | reverse complement strand
AGTTCTATATTAGAGATGTAAAGAGTTTTGGTGAAGAGGTTTGTGAGTATGGCTTTTATAACCAGGGTGCAATGAGAAGCACTAACAGCAGCTAGCTTAACAAGCCTCCCACACAGCCGACAAAGCATCGGCTGCGGGGCGGTATCTTCTGTGATACTTAGTATCATAAAAAATCGTACTTGAAAGATTTGATTAACGGTCGTATAATTGAACTGGTTCAAATAAATGACCAATAAATAATTAAGGAGATCATAACCATGACAAATGTTGAAAAAATCAGCGAGTTCCTAACACAGGCAAAAGTTTTCACCTTCCTTACCGTTGATAACGGCCAGCCCAAAGGTCGTCCTTTCAACTTCCATCTTGTAGATGGAGATCGTATTTACTTCGGAACAGGCACCTTCAAGAATTGCTTCAAGCAACTTAGCGCAGATCCCCATGTTGAAGTCATGGCTGTAAACGGCGGCAAGTTTATGCGCTATGACGGTCTTGCAAAGATCGTTAAGGATGATGCGCTTCTTGCAAAGGTTCATGAGGCTATGCCTCAGATCATGGAAACTTACGACAAAAACGGCTGGGAGATGGTGCTTTTCTATCTCGAGAACGGTCATGCTGAAATTCGCGGATCATTTGAAGTAGAGGAAGAGTTTGATGTGTAATGACTGATGAGTTTAAGTTTGACACATCACAGATAACCACGCTGGATGAACGTTTCGGCAAATGTCCTTATGCGACTGCGCTGCAAAAGTCAATATAAAAATGCAGGTTTTGGACAAAATAAGAATGTAGGTTTTCCTACATTTTTATTTTGTCTTTTTAATCATCATCAGTCATTAGCTGAAGCTGATCTTTTAATCTGTAGGAAGGACCATTAATGTTCAGTACCTGACTGTGGTGTAACAGTCTGTCAAGGAGTGCATTCGTAAGAACAGGATCTCCAAAAACCTCTGGCCATTTGGAGAATGTCAGGTTAGTCGTGATAAGGGTGCTGGACTTCTCATATCTCTTCGCAATGAGATTGAAGAAGAGATTGGCTGTAAATCCGTTTGTGAATGGCTGATCGATGCGCAAAACGGCACCTATGCCGATTATGGAATAGAACTTCTGGATAAAACCTACGAGAAGATAGCAGATTAAATACTTAGGAGAATGAACTGTCATAAGAACGCATAGGATATACTTTTTATGGAAGTCACAGAGGAGGAATAAAATTTGAACAGGATTAACAGAGTAACCTCTATTCTTATTCAGCTGCAATCAAAAAAAATAATTCCTGCCAAAGAAATTGCACAGCGATTTAATATAAGCTTAAGGACAGTTTACAGAGATATCCGGACACTTGAAGAAGCCGGAATACCAATTGGATCTGAGGCCGGAAAAGGATATTTTCTTGTAGAGGGCTTCCTACTTCCGCCGGTAATGTTTACAGCGGCGGAAGTGGGTGCATTGATTACAGCAGGGAAATTTTTAAATTGCCATGGAGATGAATCATTTATAAAGGATTTTGATTCAGCTATGTATAAAATCAAATCTATTTTGAAGCATGGTGAAAAAAACTATGCACAGGAGTTGGAGAACAGTATTAACGTGTACAGCACATATGGACAGAAAAATACATTGGCGGATAACGTTATTGCAGCAATTCAGACTGCAATCTGCAATAAAAGGGTAATATCAATTCAATATCCTGCATCAGGAGGGCAAGAACCGGAAAGCAGAATGATAGAGCCTATATCACTGGGGTTTTATGAACAGAACTGGTACTTAATCGGTTTTGCAGGCTAAGAAATGAATATAGGAATTTTCGTGTGGATCGGATTAAAAGCATTTGCATAGAAGAAGAGCTCTGTCAAAGCCATGATGGCTCTTTGGAACAAATATTAAAACAAATGCTTTCATATAAAAAACTATATAATGTAATTCTTAGAGCTGAAAAAGGGGAGACATACAATTCTATCAAGAACAGGTATTCTCTCGGCTTCCTTGAAGAAACCGATTTGGGAAGTAAAATGGAAATCGAATTCCAGACAGATTCCTTTGAGATATTGAGCAAGCAGCTGATTGAATATGGATCAGGCATTGAAATAGTCCAACCTGATGAATTAAAATGCATAACCCGTAAACACCTGGCACAAATTACGAATCACTGCCTAAACTTGATTTAGAGAAAGCGATTGGTCTGTTATGTATTTTTTGTAAGGTTTCATATCCCCTGCTGACATACAGCTGTCAGTGTATTATGATATTCTACTATCAAAAAGGAGGATTGAAAAATATGAAACCAAAGATAATTATGCACACACAAATTAGCCTTGATGGCCGCATTAAAGGCTTTGATAATCCGGAAGTTTACTACCAGGTTGCCGGGGGAATTCATTCGGATGCGGTGCTGTTTGGGTCCAATACTGTTTTTACGGTTCTGTTGCAAAGTTTTAAATCTACTATCAAATAAGGTAGAATAATAGAAAAAGATAGCAGGAGGAATGACGATGAATCATTTTAAAGGAAAGCAATTTCAGCAGGATGTGATTATTGTAGCCGTGGGCTACTATCTTCGTTATAACCTTAGCTATCGTGAAGTTCAAGAAATCTTATATGATCGTGGCATTAACGTTTCTCATACGACGATTTATCGTTGGGTGCAAGAATATGGCAAACTACTCTATCAAATTTGGAAAAAGAAAAATAAAAAATCCTTTTATTCATGGAAAATGGATGAAACGTACATCAAAATTAAAGGAAAATGGCATTATTTGTATCGAGCCATCGATGCAGATGGTTTAACCTTGGATATTTGGTTACGTAAAAAACGGGACACACAAGCAGCCTATGCTTTTCTTAAGCGGTTAGTGAAGCAGTTTGATGAACCGAAGGTTGTAGTCACAGATAAAGCCCCCTCTATTAGGGGTACTACCAACAAAAAGCGGAAAACATACGCTAAGCAAAATTCGACATAAAGAATGCCGATTTTTCCTACGCTAAGGAATTTTCGGATTTCATTTTATTGATTAAGAGGGCGCAGTGAATCTAAGCTTGTTATTTTCGTCATATCAAAGGTATATTCACCAAGAAAATTGATATGTTCCCATCCCAGAGGTGAAATGTGTTTTAATAGGTCCTCCCGTAAATTTCCTTTTTCCTTTAACAATTTCGTTGCTTCAGTTAGATATACGGTATTCCATACGCTAATTGCGTTAATTATAATGTTTAATGCACTTGCGCGCTGCAACTGATCCTGTAAACCTCTTTCCCGTAACTCGCCTCGTTTTCCGAAAAATAATGCTCTTGCCAAACCATTCATGGCTTCCCCTTTATTTAGTCCTCGCTGGATACGTCTACGTAATGTCTCACTAGATATATAATCTAGGATAAAAATAGTTTTTTCGATTCTTCCCATTTCCCGTAAAGCGGTGGCTAATTTGTTTTGTCTTGCATACGAACCTAACTTCCCCATAATAAGCGAACCGGATACTTTTCCCTCTCTAATAGAATGGGCTAATCGGAGCACGTCATCAAAGTTTTCCTGAATAACCTTTGTGTTAATCCGTCCACGAAGTAAGTTTTCCAATTTAGGAAAATCATTTGGTTTTTGAATTGTGTAAAGTTTAGCGTCAGCTAAATCACGAAGTCTTGGTGCAAATCGAAACCCCAACAAATGACTTAAACCGAAAACCTGATCGGTATAACCTGCTGTATCAGTATAATGCTCCTCAATATTTAACTCCGTTTCATGATGAAGTAATCCATCGATGACATGTACAGCATCTCTTGCGTTTGTATTAATGACTTTCGTATAAAAAGAAGAGAATTGATCACTTGTAAACCGATAAATGGTTGCACCTTTACCTGTACCATAATGAGGATTTGCTTCAGCGTGCAAAGATGATACACCAACCTGTACTCGCATTCCGTCAGATGAAGAAGTGGTACCATCACCCCAATATGAAGCAAGGGTTAATTTTTTCTGAAAATTTACCAATGTGGATTGCGCCCGACTAATAGCATCATCGTACAAACGCCATTGAGCAGCATTAGCCATTTGGTGATAAGTAATTCCAGGTGTAGCATCTGCCATTTTAGTCAAACCGATGTTAGTTCCCATTGCCATAAGTGCAGCCATCAGAATAGGATTTTCCTCTCCCTTTGGAGGTCTATTAGTGGAAGCGTGTACCAACATTTTATCAAATCCTGTCCAGTGGGCTACCTCCATTAAAAGATCAGTGAGCTTTACCTTTGGCAGCATATTATACAAGGATAGACTGAAGTTTCGTGCTTCTTCTGGAGTATCTTTTTCTAAACGATCTAGTCTAAGTTTAGATTTTTCGATGTTTACTCCTTCAAGATCATCAAGATTATTTGAAATCCATGTGAGTCGTTGAATTAGTGCCTTCCTTTGTTCTTCAAGATATACCTCAGCTGAGGAGCGAACTGCTAACTTAGTTTCTTCAAGATTTGTTGCTTTCCAGTCCTCTTTAGCAACAAGGTACTCTTCAAAGTCCTTATGTAGTCTGCTACCAACAACATATACGTCTCCAGAGCGAATATGATTTTTCAATTCTGTTAGGGCAGCCATTTCATAATAATGTCGATTTATTGTTCCTTCTTCATCATAAACATGTTTCTGCCAACGTTTTGGAACAAAATCTATCGGAGCCTCATCTGGTACTTTTCTTTTTCCAGATTCATTCATTTCTTTCAATGTTTCTAAAGCACGTATTAATGGCTCTGATGCTATTGTGGAACGAAACTCTAAAGACTTAAGAAGGGCAGGAGTATACTTTCTCAGATAAGTGAATCGATTTCCAAGCAAATCAAGATAATCATAGTCCATTGGTCGAGCTAATTTTTTCGCTTCTTCAACGGAGGTAATGATTTTATCCCATGGCATTACTTTTTCAATGGTGCTAAATGGATCGAGTCCTTCATCACGCGCTTGAATAAGCGCGGCTCCAATGTCTGCAAAATGAATAACTTTTTCATTAACTGCTTTTCCATTTTCCCTTTGCATTTCTTCTTGTGTTTTTCGACCTTTTGATTGTAAAATCATCATTTGCCTATCATGAATTTCAATTGCTTGGTCAATTAAGTCTTGGCTGAGTGTCACAAGGTATGCTACCAGAATGGCGTATTTCTTATTTTCTTTAAATCTGCGAAATGAATGAGGTTCATAACGTGCTCCAATACGTGATAATTGAAGCAATCGATTGGGATGCACTTCTTGTGTAATCATTGGAAGTTTCAAGTCCCTGATATATTCCAAACGCTTAATTACTTTTAAAAAGGCATCGGGTGACGATTGGCCAGGAAGTTCCCTTAACCATGCTAATGGAGTTTTCCTGTTTTCAACAAAGGGGTCGATAAGTGTCTCCAGTTTTTGTTTTTGCCAATTTGAAAGGGGTTTCATTAAGGATTTGAATATTTTTTCCTCTGCTCTCCGACGGGTTTCCCAAACAAGTCTTTCTATGGTGGTTATTCCAGGAAGTATTATTTTTTGATTCCGTAATTGTTCTTGAACTGTATGAAGTAGGTACATTGAATTTCCATTTTGCAAGGCATGTTGCATTAAAAACTGTGCAGTCTTACGATACTTACTTGGAGAGAAATTCTGATAACCAAATACTTGTCGAATTTCTTCCAAATGTTCATGTTTGGTTGGATCACGTTTAGCATATAAAGAAAAAGAATCGGGGTCAGCATTTATTTGCTTCGCTATATATTGAATTACCAAATCCGGTATAGGTTCAACATATGAGAGTGACCATCCAGGGTATCGTAAAACGCATAATTGGACGGCAAATCCTAAACGGTTATGATCCCTTCTGTGTCGATTAATAATTTCGAGATCATATTGCGAAAAAGTATAATAGATTTCTAATTCACGTTCGGTCATATCCAATGGTATTCGTACAAATTCTTCCCTTTGATCTGCTGTGAGTAATTCTTTTCCTCTAGATGCCATATTACCCCACCTTCGTAAAAAGTATTTATTTTTTTTCCAAATAGCGATAAATTGTTGTGCGGGATACACCCCATTTTTCAGCAACATCTTTAATCGGAGTGCCATTTTCAATTAGAGCTCTCATCATTTCAATATCTTTTGATCCATATTTCTCTGGGCGACCACCTAGTCGTCCACGCGCTCTTGCAGCTGCTCGTCCAGCAGCCGAGCGTTCCTCAATTAGATTACGCTCAAATTCTGCAAAAGCCGCAAATAAGTGAAACATCAATTGCCCCGTTGCGTTGCTTTTGTCCATAGTCAAGTTTTCCTGTAGACTGTGGAATCCTATTCCTCGTTCATTCAAAGTATTTACGATTTGTATTAAGTCCTGCATGTTTCGACCGAGACGATCTAATCGCCAAACGACAATTGTATCCCCCTCGCGTACATACTGGAGCGCCTCTTCTAAACCGGGACGTTTTTTCTTCGCCCCGCTCATTTTATCGTGGAAAATTTTCGTACAACCATGTTGGGCTAACGCATCTGTTTGTAAATCCAAGTTTTGTAATCCCGTTGATACACGTGCGTATCCAATAAACACAAAAATCACTCTTTCTCTATTATTCCTTTTGCTTCATTGTAACATAAGTTAAATAATAATAGGTTAGTAGACATAGATTAATGTACAGAGATATGTTATATTTAAAGCGTTAAAAGACACTTCCTAAAAGGGAAAAAGTTGTATGTACAGAAAAGGGAGAGTTTTGGAACAAACAGTAGCACCCACGATTGTCAAAGGTTATTATATGATAAAGTGTAAATGCTGAATTGCGGAATCTGATCCATGGATTGAAATAATAAATAGCCAATGATCGTTCTTTCAACTTTATTCAGCAATCGGGCCATATTGTAGAGTAAGACTTATTAAACTAAGCAGGAGAGCTGCATAATGAGATAGGAGAATAAATGAAACAAAATAAACTTCACTATACCACAATGATAATGACTCAGTTCCCAGATATAAGCATACAATCCGTCGAGTCGCTTGGTGAGGGCTTTAGGAATTACGCGATCCTCGTCAATGGAGATTGGGTTTTTCGTTTTCCCAAGAGTCAACAAGGTGCAGACGAATTGAACAAAGAAATCCAATTGCTACCTCTGTTGGTCGGTTGTGTTAAGGTGAATATTCCACAGTATGTATATATCGGAAAGCAAAGTGATGGAAATCCCTTCGTGGGCTACCGTAAAGTCCAAGGCCAAATCTTGGGTGAAGACGGGATGGCCGTTTTTCCCGATGATGCAAAAGATCGACTGGCGCTGCAACTTGCTGAGTTCATGAATGAGCTAAGCGCATTTCCTGTTGAAACTGCCATATCAGCCGGGGTTCCTGTTACAAACCTGAAAAATAAAATTCTCTTGCTATCGGAAGCTGTGGAGGATCAGGTGTTCCCTCTTCTTGATGAGTCTTTAAGGGACTATCTCACGCTGCGCTTCCAATCCTATATGACTCATCCGGTATATACACGATATACGCCGAGACTAATTCACGGCGATTTGTCACCTGATCATTTTTTGACGAATTTGAATTCACGTCAGACCCCATTAACAGGCATTATCGATTTTGGTGATGCCGCAATAAGTGATCCCGATTATGATTATGTATACCTTTTGGAAGATTGCGGCGAGCTGTTTACTCGGCAAGTGATGGCTTATAGAGGCGAGGTTGACTTGGATACTCACATCAGAAAAGTCTCCTTGTTCGTAACGTTCGATCAAGTCAGTTACCTGTTAGAAGGCTTAAGGGCAAGGGATCAGGACTGGATTTCTGAAGGGTTAGAGCTTTTGGAAGAGGATAAGGCCAACAATTTTGGTGCGAACAGTGCTTAATGATTCCTTTCAGATAATATTAGGAGAGGAAATCGCTATCTTCCACAAACGGGCGCGATTGTGGAAGACCAAAAGCCTAATTTCCCCTTCAATTTAGCAGGGATTAGGCTTTTTTATCTTTCAAAATCCTTAGCGTAGGAAAAATCGGCTTTCTTTATGTCGAATTTTGCTTAGCGTATGTTTTCCGCTTTTTGTTGGTAGTACCCTCTATTACAAGTGCCTTTAAGAAACTAAAAGAGTACGGCTTTTATCAAGGGACAGAACATCGTACCATTAAATACCTGAATAATTTGATTAAATAAGACCATCGTCCAGTAAAGAGACGCAATAAATTCTATCGAAGTTTACGCACTGCCTCTACCACGATTAAAGGCATGGAAGCCATCCGAGGATTATATAAGAAAACCCGAAAAGAAGGCACTCTCTTCGGGTTTTCGGTCTGTACTGAAATCAAGGTATTATTGGGAATCCCAGCTTAAATCATAGATACCGTAAGGGATTTTATTCTTTATTTAAAACTTTGCAACAGAACCACATTTTTTACGGTCAAAGTCAAGAATATAAACTTCGCTTTTGGCTCTCTTTCCCTTGCTACATCAATGATTTGTCCCAGTTGTACCCCATATTTCATACTTCTTCTCCAATTGCAAATAGGACATAGCTTTGATTTACAAAACCACGCTTGCTTTAATTTCAAATTTCCATCAGGTCCTTGCATAAATCTCAACACTTCAGCACACTGATAAACATTTGTAAAAGTCTTATATCCCAACGTTTCCAAGCGTCTTGCATACTCAGCATTTTGCAATTTACGCTCTTTCCATTTTCTGTCTTTCCCTGTTTTACTAATATCTTTGAATTCTTGATTTTCTAAAAATTCCATGCTACACTGATCTCAGTTAAACACAACAAAATTGTCCTTGAATAACCCTTTCTGTAGATTTGTATTCTTTTCTAAATTACCCAATCAAAAGTATACATCTACCTTTGAGGTTTTTCAAGGGCTTTTTTTTATGTAAAAACCCTTGTGTATCAACGGTTAGACAGCTGGATAAGCCATGATTTTAGCATGAGAGTTATTTCTATATAGTATATATAGTATCAAGAGAAGAAGAAAACCGCTCAAAGCCTTGCGACACAAGGAGTTTAGAGCACGCACCAAAGCGAATTTTTAAATCATGGGGGAACTTTTGAAAAAGTACCCCCAAACCCCCTCAAAACTTTCAAAATTCCACTGCGTTTGGCGAGCAAAAAAATGCAGTGGCTTTTTTTGCCTTGCACTAGGATTTAATAACTTTGTTCGTCAAGTCGGAAGTTGGCTAAGTAGCAGTAATGCAGACAAGCTGCAAACTGCCACTAAGTCATTGCCGACTTGACAAACTCATGTGCTTTCCGCCTATTTTTTGTGTGTGGTGCTCCACACACTATGCTTGCACGGGAAGCAAAATCAATTTTAAGACGCCTATTTTGACGTTTTAGCGGTCTTAAGATTTTAGTCCTAGTAAAACCCCAAATGAAAAACTAGACGTCTTAGAACGAATTTTAGAGCCCTATTTTGACGTTTAAGAGCCGTTTTAAATTACAGACCTACAAAACCCATAGAAAAACTCTAAAACCGCTCAAAACAATTCTCTGCCCCCTTTTTTCGTGTGGTGCCGGCACCACACTATGCTTGCCAGGGCAGAGAAAAAGGTGTTAGCGAGCATAGTATTAGCCCGGGCAAATACGGTTTTTAATCAAAAAGCAAAAATTAAAAAACAAAAAATTTACCAACTACCCAAAAATCAAAATTCTAAATCTTAACCAAAATCTAAAATGCAAAAAATGAAAATGACATAGAGTAACGTTTTTGTAGTTTTGACATTCGCTCCGCTACTATCAAAACTACTCCAACGCAAACCAAAGCAAGAGCAACTCACAATTTCAAAAACAAAAATTTTAGCGAGTAAAATATAGCACACTATACTTTATATTCATAAAGTGTGTGCTCTGCGAGGCTGTCGGCAGTGCCGACCAAAACCATAAAACCTTTAAGACCTTTCTTTTTTTTACGAGCTGAATTTACAATCCAAGTGCAACAAAAAAAGAAGTACTCATCAACTAGAATATAATTTTGTTTCCACACAAAAACCACTTCCAAATGATGAGTACTTCCTACCGACATCTTACAATA
>NZ_LTCC01000021.1:0-18327 GCF_002894025.1 Moraxella sp. RCAD0137 | reverse complement strand
CTGACGACAATAGCAAGATGGAACCACCTGATCCCTTCCCGAACTCAGAAGTGAAACGTCTTAGCGCCGATGGTAGTGTGGTTCGCCCATGTGAGAGTAGGTCATCGTCAGCACCTTATTTTAAGCCCCCTTACAGAGATGTGAGGGGGTTTTTGTTGGGGTTGGGGGGTTACACATATTTAAGAATGGATCATTTACCATCATCATTCAGAGTGATTTGGTAGCGTGGGATTATGTGATCCATCCCAGCGCATCAAGGATCTGTGCAATGCCATCCTCATCGTGACGAGGTGCTATAATATCTGCAGCTTGCTTGGTTTTTGGATGGGCGTTCCCCATGGCAATGGCAGTGCCAACCAAGTCAAACATTTCTAGATCGTTTAGGCCATCGCCAAATGCTGCTGCATCCTGAGGCTCGATATTAAGCTTTGCTAACAGCTGCTCGATGGCGCGAGCCTTTGAACTTCTGACATCCAGCACATCCACAGCGTTTGCATGCCAACGAGTGGTTTTGATGCCCTCAGGTAATCTTAAGCCCATGCCTTGTTGTTCTGTATAAAACGCCAAAATCTGATAAATCGGTTCATTCAGCATGTCGGTAGAGTGACGATCGACAAGAATGGGGTGAATGTTTAAAGAGCCGAGTGCTGATCGCAAATAATCGCTGTCAGCAAAGTGATAAACTTCGGATTTGGTCATATAAGCGGTCGCAATTTGATGCTTATCAAAGACATCAAAAATCGATATCACTTGTTCAGGCGTCAATGGGTGATCGAATAGCAGCTGATTTTGATATTGATTGTACTGGCCATTCATGGTCAGCAGATACTCGATACCCACTGTATCTATCAGTTGACGGATGGGTTTGGGTATGATGCCTAGACTGCGACCTGTGGCGATGGCGAGTATGGCGCCTTGCTCTTTAAGTGCCATCAGTGCGCCTTGCACGCTTTTTGGGATGCGCTGCTCATCTTTGATATATAATGTATCATCAATATCAAAGAAAATGATTTTTGGGCGCGCTGTTTGTTGATTAGTCATGTTTCCCCCAAACAGTTTTGATGCGTCGATAAAGTAGATAACTAAAAATCAGCACCATTAGCAGGACGACATAATGGCTAACGGACTCAATATATATCCCCACTTTTTCATAATTAGCACCCAGCACAAAGCCAGCATAAGCCAGTAAGGCGCTCCAAATCATCGAACCCATTGCCGTTAGCATCAAAAACGGTAATAACGACATGCGCGCCATACCTGCTGGAATCGAGATCAAAGAGCGTATCGCTGGAATCATACGCCCAAAAAAAACCACAGTTTTGCCATGTCTATCAAACCATGCTTGGGCGCTGACGATGTCTTTGGGTGTGATTAGTAGATATTTGCCGTAGCGTTCGGTGAGTCGAATGAGTCTGGTTTCATCCAAGCGACTGCCGAGATAATACAAAGGCAAAGCGCCCAGCACAGAGCCGATGGTGCCTGCGATGATCACGCTGATCAAACTAAGTTCACCGATGGCGGCTGCAAATCCTGCAGCGGGCATGATCAGTTCTGAGGGGATGGGTGGAAAGACATTTTCCAAAAACATCATTAGAGCCACTCCGACAAGCCCAAGCTTATCCATGACCATCAAAATCCACTCACTTAATTGCATTGGTTGTGCCTGCTATCAGATCATTTGTGTTAAATCGATGATTTTAACATTTTTGGGCGATCTTTGGGCGGTTTTTGCTGCCTTGTTGGTTTTTTGTGTTTAAGATAAATTTAAGGTTTTTGGGCTAAAATAGGCCAAAATTTTATGCTAAAATCAGCTTTTGACATCCATCTGGTAAAATTATGACCAAAATTTTATTGATCGAAGATGATGCGGACATCGCGCGCGGTTTGATCTCTGGCCTATCCATGCAAGGCATGAGTGTGGAGTGGTTTTCTGACGCCAAAACTGGTGAGGCAGCGCTGCATAACGCTGCGTTTGATGCGGTATTATTGGATTTAAGTTTGCCTAATGGCGATGGCATGCAGGTGCTGGATCATTGGCGCTCAGAAGGCATCACTACGCCTGTCTTGATCATCACCGCACGCGATGCGATTGCCAATCGCGTAGCAGGACTTAATGCTGGCGCTGATGATTATTTGGTGAAACCGTTTGCACTTGATGAGATGATTGCCAGAATCTGGGCATTGATCCGTCGTAGCCAAGGCCGTGCTCAATCGTTGATGGAGTTTGGCTCGTTGAGCTTTGATACGCAAAACCGCCAAGCTTTTATTCAAGGCAAACCGATTGAGCTTAATAATAAAGAGCTGGCATTGTTAGAGCAGTTTTTGGCAGCACCAAAGATGATCCATAGCCGAGCTGCACTTGAGGATAAATTGTATGGTTGGAGCTCAGAGGTGGACAGTAACACCATTGAAGTACATATCCATCATCTGCGCAAAAAGCTGGGCAGTGATTTTATTTTAACCAAACGCGGTATCGGTTATTATCTAAACCCCCGCATGGCAAGCTGATTATAAGACCGGATCGTATTTGCTGTTCATCTGCCGATGCCGTATTTGTCAAATCTTAATTTATCATAAAAACATACATCATAATGCCACTGTCTTTGTTAAAATCATCAAAAAAACCGCTTCCAAACAAACAAGCAACTTATAGCATTCAATCGCGTCTGTTAAAGGTGCTGCTCATCGGGCTGCCAGTGATTTGGCTGGGCGTGGTTGGCACGGTCGGAGTGATGCTGTGGCAGCAAATTAGCAAGCTTGGTGATGCCCAGATGATGCAGCTGTCAACCTACATGCTAGCGTCGTCGGTAGAGTTTTATGATGGTGATGACGATGATGCACTAAGACTGGTGGAAGATGCCAGTTTGTCGCAGGTGCAGACAGCACGGCTGAAAGATTTTGAGGATGAATATACGGGCTTTGCCATTTGGGATGGTAGCGGTCGCTTGCTGATGGCTGATGACAATGGCGAGGAGTTTTTGTTTCGCTCCGATCGGCAGGGTTTTATTAATACCAGTCAGGGCATCAATCCGCTTGAAGATCGCTGGCGATTATTATATGTGCGCGATGAGCAGCATGATCGCGTGTTGGCCGTTGGTCAAAATCTTGAATCTCGTCAAGAGATGATCATGGCAGCAATGCTTGCGCAGCTGTTGCCTGTGGTTTGTGGTCTTTTGTTGTTTTTGTTGTTGGTGTGGTGGTCGATCCGCCGCGGCTTTGCGCCATTAACTGCACTTAGCAAAAACATACAAGCGCGAGATCCTGCAAGCAGCTCACCTTTGGATGTTGAGGTGCCAAAAGAGGTGCAGCCGTTGATCGATGCTTTGAATCGATGGTTTGTTAAAGTCGCTGAAGCCATCAGTCGCGAGGAGCGTTTTACTGCCGATGCGTCACATGAGCTAAAAAGCCCGTTAACAGCGATGAAGCTGCAAGCGGACATGCTTGAGCAGGCGATACTCACCGCATCATTGGATGAAGCCGATGAACGCACCTTGTTCGAGCATAGCCTTGCCATCAAAGCTGGCATTGAGCGCAGCAATCATTTGGTCGGTCAGCTTTTGACCTTGGCAAAACTGTCTGCCGATGATCGTCAAGCGATGGTTTTTGATCAAAAAATAGATTGGCAGGCCATCACCGAGACGGTGCTGAGTCAAAGCAATCTGTTCGCGCGTCAAAAGCACAGTCAGCTCATCCGCCTGCTTGATGATGAGCCAATGACGCTTTATGGCGATGAGACTTTAATAGAAATTTTATTGACCAATTTGATCGATAACGCTATCCGCTATTGTCCTGAGGGCAGCCATATTTGGCTGGAAATTGGCCGCAGCGCCATCTGCGTGTATGACGATGGCATGGGCGTTGACGAGGCGCATTTGTCGCGGCTAAGTGAGCGCTTTTTTCGTCCTTCAGGGCAGGTGCAATCAGGCAGCGGTTTGGGTTTGTCGATCGTGCTGCGCATCTGTCAGTTGCATGGCTTGCAGGCCAATTTTTCCAATCGATACCAAGACAAGCAGCGCATTGGCTTTAGTGTGACCATCACGCCCAAATCTTAATATGAGGCGATAATCATGCTAAAAACTTGTATTTTTGACAAAATTAGCACAGTTAACCAAAAAAAGTGTAATCTTATGTAAAAATCGGCGATTTTTTGGCGATTTTTGCCATTTATCACTTTCACTTATCGATAAAATACGCTAACATATGCTAATTTTTCTCAATGTTAAGTTTGAGCGGCGCTGACTGTGGTTTTTTATGGGATCGGATGATTCAAAAAGTCAAAAATTTGCCATCAAAGCCGAGCAAATCGCCGAAATCTTATGCATAAGATTGATTAAAAAAGTTTGACAATCAGCTGGCAACCTATCCATGACCAAACAGTCCATTCAACAATTTGCATTTAAGCCTTGGCAGTCTGCACTGATCATTCTGCTATTGATTGCTGTGTTTGGATTTTTGGCGGTGTATTTGCTCAAAAATGAAACAGCAAAGCCAGTGGTCATCACAGCCCAAAATCTGTCGGCGGCACAGCATACTGCACTGCAGCGGGCAGTTGAGCCTTTGGGCGGTGTCCGATTTTTTAGTGCTGATTTAAGTCAGATCCATGATAAGATCAGTCAGCTGTCTTGGGTTGAGAGTGCCAGCGTTTATCGGGATTGGCAAAAAGGCGTGGTGGTCTCAGTGACTCCCAGAAAGGCCGTTGCCAATTTTGGCAGTGATCAGTTGGTCGATGCCAATGGCGTGGTATATCAGCCAGCCGATGGCGCGCAGCTGATGGATACACGCTTGGTGAATCTGCACGGTCGCGACACTGAAGCGATGCAAATCATGCAAAAGCTCAAGCGCATCAATACTTGGTATGCGCCTTTGGGCGTGCATGTGCAAGATCTGATTCTCACACCGCGCCAGACTTGGATTGTCCGCTTTGATAATGGCATGCGCATCATGGTTGATCATGAAAACACTGAGCAAAAATTATACAACTTGGCATTACAGCTTCAAAGCTCATTGGCCAGCGATTTTCCCAAAATCGACTCGGTGGATCTGCGCTATAAAAATGGCTTTGCCATCGCGTGGCGCACTCAGGCTTGATGGCGTGATTGGATTGAATTTAAAATGACATCGTATTTGTTGCGGTGATATTGGGGTAGTTTAAGGAAATTGCGTGACTCTTCAGGTGGTAATACACATCAGTTCCACTGCTGTCTGCACAGCCGTCGGTCAATTTGAGACCAAAGGGGCGGAGAAATATCTAAAAATTGCAGCTGTGGGCTTGGCGCACACAGATGCTTATTTTGGCGGTCGTGTGGGTAACCGAGAGCATCTGCTGTCTGCAATTCACAAATCCGTACGCGAAGCCAGTGATATGGCTGGGCTGCAGATCATCTCATCGGCACTGTGTATCGCCTCGCCGGTGATGCAGATGCAAAACATGCAGCAAGCCATCCAAATTGACAGTCCTGATCGCAGCGTAACATCCGAACACATCCATGCCGCCAATCAAGCCATGGCTGCCAAAATCGCTGCCGAAGATCGCGCAGCTTTTCAAATTTGCCGTCAGTTGATTTTTTTGGATGATTATTTTGTTCAAGACGCCAAAGGATTGATGACTGATGAGATCTCGGTGGCAAGCCATGTGATTGATATGCCTGCACATCAACTTAAACAGATGATTGGCCTTGTTGAGCAAGATGATCTGCGGGTCGATGTTGGGATTTTTGATGGCGTGGCAGGCGCAGAATACGCGCTTAGCCAAGAAGAAAAACAAGCAGGCGTTTGCTTTATTGACATCGGCGCTGGCACGACCAAAGTATGCATCTATAAAGATGGCGTGCTGATTTATAGCCGCTGTCTTGAGATGGGTGGCGTAACTGTCGATATGGACATCGCCAAAGAATGCGGCATCGCGCTCGGTGATGCTGACAGCTTTAAGCGCCAAGAAGGCACACTCAATCGCCGCAAATACAGCCCTGGCGCTGTCGTCACCTATAAAAAGCACACCAAACACGAAAAAACCATGCTCAGACGGGAACTTAATCAGGTGATCGAGGCGCGATATCGCAGGCTGTTTGATGGGTTGATTGGTGATATCGATGAGTCGCTGCTGGTGAGCTTGGATGCTGGCATTGTGTTGGCTGGCGGTGGCGCGATGATGGATGGCTTGCTAGATTTTGCTCGTGATCAACTGGGCATCAAGGCTCGCATGATCACAGGCAATCCATACATCAAGCTTGATCCTGAGCATTTGACCGATGACAATATTAAGTTATTAAACAAACATTTGTCGGACAACACATTGCATACAGCCATTGGTGCTTTGTTGTTCATGGGCAGCACACAATTTGCCCAAGATCAACAGATCGAAGAGATGCAAGTCGCTAAGCAAAACTGGTTTAAAGAGTCTTTGGTGAAAATCACCACGCTGTTTGCGCAGTTTTCGGCGTGGATTCGACGAGTTTTTTAATTAAATCTTGCTGCTAATGGCTTGATGACCATTGATTGAGTTTTTACTCAGCGGCATGACAGATAATTTCTTAAAAATTTCTGCGCGTAATGGCTTGAGCGGCTTGCCAAAAATGCCGATTGTGCGTACAATGGTACTATACATTTTTAATTTTACATTTTATCGGAGTTAGGTTATGAAATACGGAATGGCTGATGAATTTCAACCAGAAACCAACGGTCAAGCACGCATCATCGTATTCGGTGTCGGCGGCGGTGGCGGCAATGCCGTGGAGCATATGGTTCGCCAAAACATTTCTGGCATCACTTTTGTCTGCGCCAATACCGACCTACAAGCTCTGAACAAACTGTCTGCACCAAATAAAATTCAGATCGGTGCCGATGCCACGCGTGGCTTGGGTGCAGGCGCCAATCCTGAAGTCGGTCGTAATGCCGCTGAAAGCAACGAAGATGAGATTCGTGCCATGCTTGAGGGCTATAACATGGCTTTCATCACCGCAGGTATGGGCGGCGGTACAGGCACAGGCGCTGCCCCAGTGGTGGCGCGCATCGCCAAAGAAATGGGTATCTTGACAGTGGCTGTCGTCACCACACCATTTACCTTTGAAGGTAAGCGCCGCGCTGCAGCTGCGCGTAATGGCATTGATGCACTGACTCAGCATGTCGATTCGATCATCACCATTCCAAATGACAAGCTGACCCAAGCGTATCGCAACCTAACCATGGTCGATGCCTTTAAAAAGGCAGACGATGTGCTATTGCACGCGGTAAATGGCTTGACCGAAACCATCGTCAATCCTGGTATGATTAACATTGACTTTGAAGATGTGCGCACTGCAATGAGTGCCAAAGGCCATGCGATGATGGGTATCGGCCGCGCCAGTGGCACTAACCGTGCTGCCGAAGCGATGGAAAAAGCGATCCGCTCACCACTGCTTGATGACCTAAATCTGCGCAATGCTCAAGGTTTGATCATCAATATCATCGGCTCTGGTGTGAGCATGGATGAGGTGATGTCGATCGTTGCCATCGGTGAGGGCATGATGGATGAAGACGCACATGTATTTTATGGCTTGGTCGAAGATCCAGACATGGAAGATGAAATCCATGTGACTGTGGTAGCCACAGGCTTGACAGTCAATGATCAGCCAGCGCCGACCAAAGTAAAAGTCGAGCCACAGCCTTCATTGGATCAGCATACCAGCGCATTGGCTGAAGAAAATCGTCAAGCGCCATCTGTGCGTCAAAGCTCACCAAAGCCAATTAGCGTCGGTACATTCCTACAAAGAGAACAGCAAAAAAACAGCTGATTGACTTTAAAGCCCTGCCATGTGGTGGGGCTTTTTGATGGATCATATTGCCATATATGGCCAGATGATCTCAACCCTTTGCCGCTTTGATATTCATGACAAAAATAGATTTACACACTCACAGCACCTGCTCTGATGGCACCAATACACCCACCAGACTGATCGAGCTTGCCAAACAAGCCGGCATCGATCTGCTCGCCTTAACCGATCATGATACTGTGGCAGGACTAGAGGAGGCGCGCAGTGCCGCCGATGCTGCTGGTATTCGACTGATAGATGGGGTGGAGATCAGCTGCACGCATACGCTGTCAGGCGGCTATGGCAAGCATCAGCAGATCGACAAGATCATCCATGTGGTCGCATTAAATTTTCATGACATCAATCGGATGCATCAAGCGCTGCAAAGTCTGCAAGACAGCCGCCATCAGCGCGGTCAAGCGATGGTCAATAAGCTGTCAGAGCTGATCGATGATGGCAAAGCAGCTTTGCAAGCGCGTCTATGGCAGGCAGTGTTGGCGAAAGTTGGCGGTAATCCGCGTGCAGTCGGTCGAGCGCACATCGCCCAAGTGCTGCATGAGATGGGGTTTGTGGGATCGGTACAAGCGGCTTTTGATAAATATCTGGCGGATAATAAGCCTGCTTATGTGCCGATCCAGACCATCAGCATGGCCGAAGCTGTGGCGCTGATCCATGACTGCGGTGGCATTGCTGTGCTGGCGCATCCGACACGCTATAAGCTGTCAGCGACGCGTATCCAAAGACTGATCGCTGACTTTGCTGAGTGCGGCGGAGATGGCTGCGAGCTGCCCAATGCCGAACCTGTCAGCACGGTGGATATGGTCAGCCGAGCCATCGCCAAGCATGGACTGCTGGTGTCTGTTGGCAGCGATTATCATGGTGCCAATATGCCGTGGCGAAAACTTGGCGCGACCGCCACTCCCCGAGTGGGTCAAACAGGTGTTTGGTCACGATTTTGATACAATCTGCGCTATTTAATTTTAAGCGTCAGTAAACGATGCTGTACTAAAAATCCGATGGACGCAGCTTTAAAGCATCCAAACAAACGCCCATCTCAAAACCCCGATATTGCAAAAATCGCAACTGCCGTGCTTTTTCTTTGGGCGTGGTGGGAATGCTGTCGCCATATTTTCTGGTGCGCGCTTCGACAGCAAGCCGAAGCCAGTCCACTTCCTCGCCATCATCAGCCAATGCTGTGCCATCTGTGAGGCTATCGATACCAGCTTGCTCAATCAATGCATCCAGTGAGTCTGGCAGGGTGATGTGCGCTGACTTTAGCGCCTGACGGATGTGGATTTTGCCGCGACCTTTGCGGATGCTTTCACGAATCAACATGGCAGCACAGCGCTCATCAGACTGATAGCCTTTGTCAGCGAATTCTTCGATGAGTGCATCGACGGCGACAGGATCGCAGTCTTTGGCGAGCAGCTTTTGGCGCAGCTCATGTCGGGACAGTTCACGGTTTGATAGATAATAAAACGCCAGCCAGCGCATGTAGTTGGTCGCGCGATCATTGATAGCCAGTGGCTCGATCGCGACATCAGATAAGGCAGCGGCAAGCTTGTCGGTGATGACGGCATTGGTTTGACCAAGCTTGGCATCATCAAGCAGGGCTTTGATTTTGGGTGTGTCATCCTGAGCTTGGCGACGACGGCGAGTTTTGCCGATCGCTTTGGGCTTTTGTACTTCATCAGCGCAGGTTTGTTCATCTGATGCCGTGCTTGGCTTGGGCTGTGTCTGATGGCTAGGCGTATCATGCGCATCAGCCGCTTTACGGGATGCGAGTTTTGTTTGTGGTTTATTGGCTGTCTTTTTGGTGGTGTGCTTGGCGGAGGCTGGTTTTTTGGCGCGCAGCTGTGGTTGTTTAAAAGCTGGCTTGGTGGTCGTGAGCGCATAAAAATTGGACGCATCAAGTACGGTTGGCTGATACGACTCGGCAGAAACAGGCGACTCGCCCATTTCTGCCAAGATTTCAGATAAGGTTTTGATGGTCATGGTTGATTAGACAATGACTAAGCTTGATTAAAAGGCGTCGACATCTTCCATGCCTTCGACAAATTCAGGCACCTCATCAGGCTCGTCTGCAGATGGCGCAGGCTGGGTGGCAAGCTTAGCTTCGCGCACCTTGGCCTCAATCTCAGCGGCGATGGCAGGGTTTTCTTGTAGGTATTTGACGGTATTGGCTTTACCTTGGCCGATTTTGCCGTCGCCATAGCTGTACCATGCGCCTGATTTGTTGACAGCGCCGATGTCCACACCCAAATCGATGACCTCGCCCAAGCGGTTGATGCCCTCACCGTAGAGGATTTGGAATTCGGTTTGGCGAAACGGAGGCGCCATTTTGTTTTTGATGACTTTGACGCGCGTTTCTGAGCCGACGATTTCTTCGCCTTCTTTCACGCCACCGATACGACGAATGTCTAGGCGTACTGAGGCGTAGAATTTAAGCGCATTACCGCCAGTGGTGGTCTCAGGTGAGCCGAACATGACGCCGATTTTCATACGGATTTGGTTAATAAAAATCACCATGCAGTTTGAGCGCTTGGCATTACCGGTGATCTTGCGCAGAGCTTGGCTCATCAGACGCGCTTGCAGACCCATGTGGCTGTCGCCCATTTCGCCTTCGATTTCGGCTTTTGGGGTGAGGGCGGCGACTGAGTCCACGACGATCATGTCGATGGCACCCGAGCGCACCAGCATATCAGCGATCTCAAGGGCTTGTTCGCCATTGTCAGGTTGTGAGACCAATAGGGCATCGATGTCCACGCCCAGTTTTTTGGCGTAGATCGGATCGAGTGCGTGTTCAGCATCGATGAACGCACAAGTACCGCCTTGCTTTTGGCATTCGGCGATGGTCTGCAAGGTCAGAGTGGTTTTGCCCGAGCTTTCAGGGCCGAAGATCTCGATGATACGACCTTTTGGCAGGCCACCAATACCCAAAGCGATGTCTAGACCCAGTGAGCCTGTTGAGACCACATCCACATCCAGCTTGGCAGTCTCATCACCTAAGTGCATGATGGTATTTTTGCCGAACTGTTTTTCAATTTGTGCCAAGGCAGCCTTGAGTGCTTTTTCTTTATTTTCGTCCACGGTGGATTCCTTTGATGAGGGCAATGCGTCTGATAGCGCTTGCCGTATGAATAGTCACGATGATTAATTATAACATACAATAGCACATTAGATCGAAAAAATCATCTGCAAAAACCCCAACTTGATGGCGTGGATCTGGGCGTCAAGTTTTGGTGTCACACTCATCGGATGTGCCTTTTGCTTTATTTAAATGATGTTCAGTCATCGATCAGCCATGGCAGTCGGGCGCATTAACAGACCAACTATTGGCATGGGCATGGAGGAAAGTCATGAATGCTGTGATCGCAGGCGTGGCAGATCGTCGCTTGTGGGTGTAGAGCATGAATCGGCGGCTGATGATCGGGGAGGCTAAAGGAATCATCACCAGTCCATGCTGATCCACCCAATTTTTGGCATAAGGCATGGCGATGGTAAGACCAAAGCCCTTTTGGGTCATGCCCAGCGCAGTCGATAAAAAATTCACCTGATAATCAGGGCGAAAGAGGCGATGGCTGATCTCTTTGGGCAGCTCATCGATCAGCTTTTGGGTGAAACTCCCCCGCAGCGTGGTCACAGGCTCATCGATATCATCCCAAGCCACCCATTGTCGATCGGCAAAGGCGTGGCAAGGTGGCACCACCAAACAAAAATCAGCAGAAAAAAGTGCACTGGCAGCGACATCTTGGATCAGCACGCGCTCAGGCCCGATGCCGATATCCGCCTCCAATGACTGCACGCGGCTGATGACCTCTTCGATGGAGCAGTCCAGTAGAGTCACTTGAATGTTCGGGTGCGCTTGGCGAAACTGATGAATCAAACCTGGCATCGCTGATGCAGCCAGCTGCTGTGAGACCGCCAGACGCACTTTGCCTTGATCGAAATCTTTGAGATCATCAAGTTCATTGCCCAGCAGCCTTAGCTCGCCCAACACCCGAAATGCATAAGGCAGCAGCCGCTCGCCTGCACCAGACAGATGCAGCTGCCGTGTGGTGCGATCAAACAACTGCACCCCCAAATTTTTCTCAAGCTCTTTGATAATACCGCTTAATGATGACTGTGTCAGATGCAGCTCATCGGCAGCTTTGGTAAAGCTTTTATATTCGGCGATGGCCACGAAGGCTCTGAGTTGTCGCAGGGTGATATTCATTGAATCATCCGATAAATAAAAGAAAAAAACTGTTTGTCTAACATCTTTGCTTATTCTATGATAAAGCCATCAGCTTGGCAATGATGGCGTATCAATCTTTGAGGTTCTGTGAATTTGATGAGTTTTTCGCATTTTTTGCCAGACTGATTTGGGATTAATATCTGATCAAAATTTCATGATAATCATCTGGGATATGGAGGAAATGTAATGGATTTATTTGATAACCCAATGGGATTGTGCGGCTTTGAATTTGTAGAATTTGCAAGTCCGACACCAAATGTGCTTGAGCCATTGTTTGAAAAAATGGGCTTTACGCTCGTTGCCAAGCATCGCTCAAAAGACGTGCTACTGTACCGTCAAGGCGGCATTAATTTTATCGTCAATCGTGAGCCGAAGTCTGAGGCGATGTACTTTGCCAATGAGCATGGCCCATCGGCGTGCGGTATGGCATTTCGGGTGCGTGATTCGCAGTTTGCCTATCAGCGTGCCATTGAGCTGGGGGCTCAGCCTGTACAGATTCCGACATCGGTGATGGAGCTTCGCCTGCCTGCGATCAAGGGTATCGGTGGTGCACCTTTGTATTTGATTGACCGCTATGAGGATGGCAAATCGATTTATGATATTGATTTTGAATTCATCGAAGGGGTGGATCGACATCCGGTCGGT
This sequence comes from Moraxella sp. RCAD0137, assembly GCF_002894025.1. NCBI lineage: Bacteria > Pseudomonadati > Pseudomonadota > Gammaproteobacteria > Moraxellales > Moraxellaceae > Moraxella > Moraxella sp. RCAD0137. The sequence goes on along the minus strand of NZ_LTCC01000021.1, from coordinate 5,658 downwards.
TATGGCTTTTCGGTGGTGGATCATCTGACGCACAATGTCTATCGTGGGCGTATGGATTATTGGGCGAAGTTTTATGAAAAATTGTTCAATTTCCAAGAAATTCGCTATTTTGACATCAAAGGTGAATACACAGGATTGACCAGTCGTGCGATGACTGCACCAGATGGCTTGATTCGCATTCCATTGAACGAAGAGTCCAAGCAAGGCGGCGGTCAGATTGAAGAGTATCTGATGGCGTTCGGTGGTGAGGGTATTCAGCATATTGCGTTATTGACCGATGATTTGCTTGGTGCGATTGATAAGCTCAGAGCCGCTGGCATTCCGCTGATGACTGCGCCCAATGATGCGTATTATGAGATGCTTGATGAACGCCTACCAAATCATGGCGAAGATGTCAAAGCACTACAATCTCGCGGTATTTTGCTTGATGGTACGACCGAAGGCGGTCAGCCACGCCTATTATTGCAGATTTTCTCAGAGACGGCGCTTGGCCCTGTATTCTTTGAGTTTATTCAGCGTAAAGGCGATTATCGCGAAGGTTTTGGCGAAGGCAACTTTAAGGCACTGTTTGAGAGCCTTGAACGAGATCAGATCCGCCGTGGTGCTTTGGCGGTGGAGTGATTGATTATTTTAAGAAAATAACTTAAAAGGATGATCAGCACCCATCAGCACTGGGATTGATATTAATCGATGCGGTTGATGGGTGTTTTGCAATGGATAGCAAGTGATCAAGTAGGGATATATCACCATTTGTGCGATATTTATCAAGTTTTCTGTGAGTTGGGTGCATCAAAGTTTGTTATAGTAAATGACAGACACACTTGTGATGAATATCCATAGCTGCTTAGCATGGCTCGTCGATTGACAGTCATGGTATCATGGTAGGTTGATTGGCTTTTGCCACTTTGCTATCCGTTATAGGCGTTAAGGATATGGATATGAACGAACACAACAAACACGAACCATTATTGACCATCAGCCCAAGTGCCGCCGTACCGATGGCGATCGTGATGGTCATCATCTTGGGTGTGACGATGATTGCTTGGGGCTGGGTGCCGCATCTATCGCTACTGCTTGTGATTATCGGCTTGATGATGTTTGGCCTGATAAAAGGTGTCAAATTTGACGCCATGCAAGACAAGATGATCAGTGGTGTCGGGGCGGGCATGGGGGCGATTTATCTGTTCTCATTCATTGGGCTATTGGTATCGGCTTTGATGATGTCTGGGGCGATTCCGACGCTGATTTATTATGGCTTTGGTATTTTGTCTGCTGATTTGTTTTATTTATCAGCATTTGTCTTGTCAAGCATCGTCGGCATTGCACTGGGTAGTGGCTTTACGACTTGTGCGACCATTGGGGTGGCGTTTTTGGGTATGGCGGCAGCATTCGGTGCAAACCCCGCCATCGTCGCTGGTGCAGTGGTGTCTGGTTCATTATTTGGTGACAAAATGTCGCCACTGTCTGACACGACCAGTATCGCAGCATCGATTGTTGGTGTGGATTTGTTTGATCATATCAAAAATATGATGTACACCACCGTACCAGCTTGGCTCATCAGCGCAGGGCTGTTTTGGTTCTTATCCAGTGGTCAGCTGTCGGCAGATCTGAATGATGTCACCGTACTCAAAGATCAGCTGGTGGCAAGTGGCTTGGTGCATGGCTATGCGTTGTTGCCATTTGTGGTGCTTGTTGTGTTGGCAGTGTTAAAAGTCAACGCCATTTATACCATCTCAGCGACCATTGCGGTGTCGCTGGTGCTGACCTTTACACACAGCAGTCCAAGCTTGTCTGAGTTGGGCGGTTGGTTCTTTGCAGGCTATGCACCTGCGGAGAATCTGGCGCTTGGTGATGTTGGCAAAATCGTCAGCCGTGGCGGATTACAAAGTATGTTCTTTAGCCAAATTTTGGTGATTTTGGCATTGTCGTTGGGTGGATTGCTCCAAGGCTTGGGCATCTTGCCTGCACTGCTTGATGGGATGCGTCATCTATTGACCAAGGCAAGTCGTGGCGTGGCAGCGGCAGCCTTCACATCACTTGGCATCAATGTGCTGGTTGGTGAGCAGTATTTGAGCTTATTATTATCAGGTAATGCATTTTTGCCTGAGTATAAGCGGCTTGGACTACATCCAAAAAATCTGTCACGCACCATCGAAGATGCTGGCACGGTCATCAATCCGCTTGTGCCGTGGGGCGTGTATGGGGGCTTTTTGGCAGGGACATTTGGGATGCCTGTGGTGGCGTATCTGCCGTATGCGTTCTTTTGTTATCTATGCTTTGTGTTGACGCTGATTTTTGGGTTTACGGGCTTTACCATTACCAAGCTTGATCAGGCATGAAGATCAAGCCAGTTACGAGCTTGGCCATCAAGCAGACCCAAAGCCCACTGGGATTGTGATGTTAATTTACTTCTGATTAAGGATGAATGATGAAACTCTACTCATATTTTCGCAGTTCGGCATCGTATCGTGTGCGTATTGCTTTGGCGCTCAAAGGATTGGATGCTGACATCTTGCCAATCAATCTGCTCAAAGGTGAGCAAAAAAGCGATGATTATCTCGCCATCAATCCCCAAGGGCTGATACCTAGCCTGCAAGTCGCTGATGCCGTGCTATCGCAGTCGCTTGCCATCATGGAGTATTTAGAAGAAGTGGATAACACTGTGCCGCTTTTGCCAAGTGATCCTGTGGCTCGGGCAAGCGTACGCGCGATGGCGCAGCTGATTGCTTGTGAAGTGCATCCGCTGAATAATTTACGCGTGCTTCAATATCTCACCGGTGAGCTGGGTGTCGATGATGCGACCAAGATGACATGGTACGCGCACTGGATTCATCAAGGCTTTGCATCACTTGAAGCGATGCTAAAACAGCACGCAGGTCAATTTTGTTATGGTGATACCCCAACGATGGCAGACTGCTGTCTGATACCACAGGTGTATAATGCCAAGCGGTTCAATGTTGAGTTGTCCAGCTATCCTACCATTATGCGGATTTATGAGCATTGCAACAGCCTGCCGGCTTTTATTCAGGCTCAGCCTGAAAACCAAATCGATCATCACTGATCTTAATGCGCCAGAGTGATTCTGGCGCATCTAGCCTGCATTGATCGGTGGCCATCATAGCGCCTAAGTTTAACAAATCTTCGAGGATATTGCGATCATCAAAAAAAGTTATCCACAATTTTATCCACAAAATTTGTGGAAAAATCGTGAAACCAAAAAGCCCGTTATTTTGGGGAAAATATTTTGATTGATTTGTCAATATTTGGCAGTTAAAATCATAAAAATTTTTATAAGTATATGATTTTTAATGATTTAAAATATGATGATTGATTTGGTTAAATTTTGTACAGTTGCTGCGAAGCCAAGATGAATACACGCTTTGATGACCAAAAGTACGCCGATTTTAAAAAGTTATCCACAGTTTGTGTGGAAAAATATCACCAGCCTAATGATCATAAGGGATGGCGCGAGTGGATAATAGATTTGCAGGCATTTTAATCTGAACCACGCTCAAATCCACCGACTAAAAAACCACCAACTGATCGCTCAAAGCACCTCCAAAATCAGCGATGTTTCACAAAATTGTCATCAAAATCTCTTGGGTTATCTATCAGGCTGCCATTTGTTGAAGTGAGGGTCTTGGGTGTCTGACACCAAAGCATGGCACAAAATGTGGTACAATGATTGGATTAGCAGTGCGATGCGATGCGATGGGCGCTCGCTGAGCCACTGCAAGTTCATATCATAACAAGGATCACCATGAGCAGATATCAGGCGGCGATCACCCAGCTTCAAGCGCGTTTTGATCGCCAGTTATCGACCAATCTCACCGTGCGACAGCAGCATGCGCATACCACCACTTGGCTGAATAACCAGCCTGCTGATGCGGTGCTGACCGCCAAGGATAAATATGATGTGGCAGATGCCGTAAAAATTTGTGCAGAGCATCAGATGCCTGTGGTGGCTTTTGGGATTGGCTCATCACTTGAGGGTCAGCTCAATGCACCACATGGCGGTCTGTGCATCGATATGTCGCAGATGGATCAGGTGCTTGAGGTGAGTGCTGAAGACCTCACCGCCACAGTGCAAGCAGGCGTGACGCGTGAGGCGCTCAATCACTATCTGCGGGATACAGGCTTGTTTTTCCCGCTTGATCCAGGGGCGAATGCCACCATCGGCGGCATGGTCGCGACACGCGCCTCAGGCACCAATGCGGTGCGTTATGGCACGATGAAAGATGTGGTGCTATCCTTAGAGGTGGTACTGCCTGATGGCCAGATCATCAAGACTGGCAGCCGCGCCAAAAAGTCATCGGCAGGCTATGATCTGACGCGCCTGATTGTCGGTTCTGAAGGGACGCTGGGTATTGTCACGGAAGTGACGGTTAAGTTGTTTGGCCAGCCTGAGGTGGTGGGCAGTGGGTTATGTCATTTTCCCAGCATTGATTTGGCATGTCAGGCGACCATCGCCACCATACAGATGTGCCTGCCGATCGCACGCATCGAGCTGCTCGATCCTGTACAGATCCGTGCGTGCAATCAGTATTCACAGCTGAATCTGGCAGAGCAGGCGACTTTATTTGTTGAATTTCATGGCACACAGCAAAGTGTGGCCGAGCAGACAGCGCTGTTTGCCGAGATCATCGCGGACTTTGGCGGCGCTGATTTTAGTTGGCATAGCGACGAGGCGGCGCGCAAAAAGCTGTGGACAGCCAGACATCATGCGTATTTTGCCGCGTGCGCCTTAAGACCTGAGGCCAAGGGTCTATCCACCGATGCTTGCGTGCCGATCTCACGACTGGCCGACTGCGTCACCGCCACTCAAGATGACATCATTGCCTCTGGCATGCTGGCGCCGATCGTCGGTCATGTCGGTGATGGCAATTTTCATGTGCTGCTGTTGGTCGATACCAACAATCCTGATGAGATCAAAAAAGCAGAAGAGATCATCGGTAGACTGGCGCATCGCGCCATCGAGATGGGTGGCACTTGCACAGGCGAGCATGGCGTAGGGCAAGGCAAGCGCAAATATATGGCTGTAGAACATGGCGAGGCGCTCAAAGTGATGCGCGCCATCAAGCAAGCCATCGACCCAAATAACATCATGAACCCAGATAAAATCTGGCCAGATGAACTGTAAAACTGCCGCCTGCCGATCGTTTCGCCATCAAGCAGGTGTGACGATGATCGAGCTGCTGACAGTGCTTGGCATCATCGCGGTGATGGTGATGATCGCGCTGCCTGCTTATGACAGGCTGATGCAGCGTTATGAGTCGCACAGCGTCGCTCGCCATATCCAAGAGGCCATCCGCCGTGCCAAAATCGAAGCGGCGCTGCACCAAAAAGATGTCATCGTCTGCACCACTAATGATGCAGGTGCCTGCGATCGCTTCGGTCAAAGCGCTTTGATGGTGTTTGTCGATAAAAATCGCAACAACCGCCCAGATGCTGCTGATGTGATGGCACTCAATCAGCCTTTGCAGCTACAGCACGGCATGCTGTCGATGAATGTGTCTTTGTCGCGTCATTACATCAAATTTATCCTTCGTTGCCGTAAAACCACCGACTTCAGGCGGTGGATATAAGGCAACTCCGCAATCATGTTTACGCATGGACGTTGTTTAGCGTGGTGTATTCTGCTGTTCAATGTACTGGCGG
>NZ_LTCC01000020.1:0-19607 GCF_002894025.1 Moraxella sp. RCAD0137 | reverse complement strand
GCTAACCAATACTAATTGCTCGTTTGGCTTGACCATACAACACCCAAGTGGTTTAATACTACTGATTGTGTTGATGGTAAGTGTAAAGATTTTACCTATAAGCTTGAATCAATCTTGATAACGCTAATGCAAAAAAGCAAAAGCAACTATAAAATAACAGACTCATAACAGCGTTGTTAATCCTTTTACGCTGACGACAATAGCAAGATGGAACCACCTGATCCCTTCCCGAACTCAGAAGTGAAACGTCTTAGCGCCGATGGTAGTGTGGTTCGCCCATGTGAGAGTAGGTCATCGTCAGCACCTTATTTGAAGCCCCCTTACAGAGATGTGAGGGGGTTTTGGTTTGGGGGCTTGGGAAATTTGTTTTACGAATTAAAAATGCCCTATTGGAATAGAGCATTTGTTGAGGATAAAAGTGAGTTATAGCTGCTCATGCAGTCTCGCATTTAACTCATCCAGAGTAATTGCCCATACAGCATCTTTTTTCCATTCTTCATTAATGAAGGCTCGTTGCGAGTCGCTCCAGAAAGTGGCTTCTTTTAGACTGGTTTCTTCATCCAATTGATTATCAGCGATGAATTGCTCAATGGCTTCATCGCTATTATCCAGTCCCAATTGTGCAAATAGCTCATTCATAGTATATTCGATATCGCCTAACATCATTTACTCCTTTTGTTGCTTTTGGTTAAAAATTTCCAGGTGTTGTTGCTAAAACCATGGATTGATTGTAACAGCTTATGCTTAGTCAATCTTTACAAAATTGTATTGGCTGTGTAATTTTATGAAGTTGGTATTGGTGGTTATCATAATGATCAAGAAAGGTTGTTCTATAGTGAAGATTGCGGCAGGAGGTATCGAGAAATTGTCTTAAGGCGTGGCACCGTTGAAGGTGTTATTGCTCGACTTCCTGTGGATTTTCTTTTGTAGATTGTGGATCATGGGTTTCATATGATTTAACAAGACACTATTTTAATGTTATCCTTGATGTTATTAAATCAAAAAATGCCCAATTCTTAAGAATCGGGCATTTTTTTGGCAAGCAATCCATTATGCAAATAGATGGTCAATTGCTGCACGCTCTTCTTCAAGCTCGTTTAGGGTGATGTTGATGTATTTTTGGCTAAATTCATCAATTTCTAGACCTTGAACGATCTTGTATTCGCCGTTTTCGGTGGTCACAGGGAAGCCGAACATCACGCCTTCTGGGATGCCGTATGAGCCATCTGATGGGATGCCCATCGTTACCCACTCGCCATTGGTGCCTAGTGCCCAATCACGCATATGATCGATCGCTGCGTTTGCTGCTGATGCGGCTGATGATAGACCACGAGCTTCGATGATGGCTGCGCCACGCTTACCAACGGTTGGTAGGAATATATTGGCATTCCATTCTTGGTCGTTGATCATGTCTTTGACAGACTCGCCATTGATGGTCGCGAAGCGGTAGTCAGCGTACATGGTTGGGCTGTGGTTACCCCAAACAGTTAGGTTTTTGATGTCTTTGACTTGCTTGCCAGTTTTCTTCGCTACTTGGGTCAAGGCGCGGTTGTGGTCTAGGCGTAGCATCGCAGTGAAGTTCTTAGCAGGTAGGTCTGGTGCTGATTTCATAGCGATATAAGCATTGGTGTTCGCTGGGTTACCCACGACCAATACTTTGACATCGCGGCTAGCGACATCGTTCAGTGCTTTACCTTGAACGGTGAAAATCTTCGCATTTTCTTGTAGTAGGTCAGCACGCTCCATGCCTGGGCCACGAGGACGGGCGCCAACAAGTAGTGCATAGTCAGCATCTTTGAATGCGACATTTGGATCATCAGTGCCGATCACATCAACCAGTAGAGGGAATGCACAGTCATCAAGCTCCATGATGACGCCTTGTAGGGCTTGTTGTGCTTTTTCGACGGGGATTTCTAGTAGCTGTAGGATAACAGGCTGATCCTTGCCTAGCATCTCGCCAGATGCGATACGGAATAGTAGGCTGTAGCCGATTTGACCAGCGGCGCCAGTCACTGCAACACGAACAGGTTGTTTCATGGTAAATCCTTCTTTGAATATTTAAATTTAGTTACCTGAATAAATAGGTTGATTATACATTTTTATCAATAAACCTATTGTTAAAAATGTCAAATCTTGATTAGTGTATCACTTTATAGACCTAAAAACAAACCTTTTTATCCTAGCGCAACCAATCTTATATGAGCCTTTGATGTGTGTGTATGACAAGTTGAAATGCTGATCTTTTAGGGATTATTGCTGAAAAGTAGGTTATTTTGATAAAAATAAAAAACCACAGTCTAAGCTGTGGTTTGTGAATGATTAGCGGGGGCTGACTGTACCCATGCGCTGGCTGATCGATGTGGATTGACCCAGTAGCACGCTATAGATGGTGGCATTTTCCATCACATGCTTAACATAAGCGCGGGTCTCGGCATAAGGGATGGCTTCGACATATTGATCGGCGCTGATTCGGCCATGCGACGGGATCCATCGACGAGCCGCGCCTGGGCCTGCGTTATAGCCTGCGGTGGCGACAGCAATCTGGCCGCCAGCTTTATTGGCAAGGTCGCTTAAGAACCATGTGCCATAGCGGATATTGGTGTCAGGATCGCTCATGCTACCTGCCGACTCACCCATACCGCGGGCGATTTGGTTGGCGGTGCCAGGAATGATTTGCATCAAGCCGCCTGCACCAGCGCCTGACTGCGCCGATGGCTGAAAGCGGCTTTCTTGGCGCATGATACCAAATGCCCAAGCAGGATCGATCCCGACATTTCGGCTGTGTCTGAGGGTGCTGTCCATATAGGGCGTCGGATGCGATAAGGCGGCATTACGCACGGCATCTGTAGTTTCGATGGCTTGGATGCTGCGATGATAATACCCCAAATCGTGTGCTTTTTTGGCAGCGGCTAATAAAAGCTGATGATCGCCAGATTCTCGCGCCATGCGTACCGCCCAGTTCCACTCGCGGTTGATATGCTCAAGGCTTGCGTTATTTTGCATCAACAACAGAGCGCGAGCAAAATACGGATTATTCATCACGCGTGCTGCGTCCGTGGCATTGACTGATGGTAGGCTATTGCCGCCGATATCAGACAAAGTTAATCGTTGACCGAGGCGATCTTTGGCAAGCAGTCCATAATAGTCGATGCCTGATGACAAATTACCATAAATACGGCGTGCGTCAGCTTGTTTGCCGGTTTGTTCATAAGCGCGCGCCAGCCAATATTGCCACACGCGCTCTTGCTGTTGTACAGCCGTCATCGCGCCGATGGCATGGATGACATCTTGCCATTGGCTAAAGTGGATTGCAGCTTGGGCGTAGTCTTCGGCTTCTTCGTAGTTGAAGGGCTCGCCTTGACTGGCTCGGAACCAATGCACCGCATCCATTCCAAAGCCATCATCGGTATTCATGTTCATGCGCTTAACGGCGATGCTGCGCCATGCATAACGCCGCGCCATGTCTGAGATCAGCTTTTGTGGACGGCGATCGTCTTGGGCGATGTCATAGGTAAGCTGTGTGGCAGCTTCGGTATAAGATCGATGCGCCAGCAAACTGATGGCATAGATGTACAGGTACTGATTGGCAGTCGAAAATGGCTCTTGTTGAAAGCGTGTCAAATAGCCATTGGGATTGCGGCGAATGTCGCTTAATGTCTGAAAACTGATCGGCATGCCTAGCTGACTCATCAATGACATGATGTCACCTGTTTTATCAAGCGGTGCTTGGCGGCTGGAGAGCTGACGGTTGTCGATGCGGATCATGCGTATCAGCTGTTCGTGCTTATCGGTGTCGGTGATGCGTGGATTGGCACTCATCTCGGTCGCCAGTTTATCGCATAGTGATTGCTTGATTTGGGTGTTGAGCCAGACATTGGGCTTTTGGTATAGAGCGCGCATGGAGTCTTGACTTTGATTAAATCCCAAGGCGATGGCGCAGGCCTCAGAGTCGTCGGGGTTTTCGATACTGTTTGCTACGGCGCGCACCGATGCATAGTCGCCTTGACGGGCTTTGGTTTCAGCATAGTCGGCAGCCAGTTTTTCACTGATGACATTGCTTGGATATTGGCGCACAAATTGATTGACCGCATCAGGGCTTTGGCTGGATAGATTATAATTTAGGCGCCAGTAGGTTGGATACATGCCAAACAGTGTCCCTTGCATGCTTTGCTCATATTGATACATGGCATTGGGATTGGATTTTTGGCGGTCGGCTTCTAAGAATTGATAGATGCTGCCATCATTGGCATTGCCCTGAGCGCAGGCAACTTGAGCGATGGCACCAAGCGTACACAGTGCGATCGCCAAGCGCAGTTTGGTTGGATGAATTTTCATGGATGACTCACTTATAAGGTGGCAAAATTGGTAAGATGGTAAAATTGAATAAAAAATGATTCTTAGGGTATCAAATCAAGGTTGCTTGGATGTATAAAAGTTGTAATTAATAAGAAAATTATCAAGCTAAGAATTCATAGCTGGCAAATTTGATGGGTGATTTTGGGTATCTTTTTTGCCACAACCCACACCAATTATGCTAAAATAACCCGTTTATTTTGTCATTTTGGAAAACCCCGTCATGAAAGTCGCCACGTTTGACCCAAAAGCCCACCAAAGCACCACTGCTAATAGTATCCACAATAGCATTCACGATTTGCCTGTACAAAATGTCGCCGACATCAGCGACAAAAAGACCAAAAAAGTCTATATCGTCACTCAAGGCTGTCAGATGAACGAATACGATTCTGAGAAAATGGGCGATGTATTGGGTCAATCGCATGGCATGGTCGTCACCAATGACATCAATGAAGCTGATGTACTGCTGATGAACACCTGTTCCATCCGTGAAAAGGCACAAGAAAAAGTCTTTAGCGAACTTGGTAGATGGCGTAAACTCAAAGAAAAAAACCCAAATCTTGTCATCGGTGTCGGTGGCTGTGTAGCATCCCAAGAAGGCGATAATATCCAAAAACGCGCGCCGTATGTGGATATGGTCTTTGGGCCACAGACCTTGCACCGCTTGCCTGAGTTGTACGAGCAATCCACCAAGCAGCACAGTGAGCTGCCAAAAAACCGCATCGGTGTTGTCGATGTGTCCTTCCCTAGTATCGAAAAATTTGACTTCTTGCCTGAGCCAAAGGTCGAAGGCTACAAGGCGTTCGTCTCCATCATGGAAGGCTGTTCAAAATACTGCTCATTCTGTGTTGTGCCTTATACTCGTGGCGAAGAGCTGTCTCGTCCGCTGGATGATGTGCTGGCTGAGATTGCGTCATTGGCAGAGCAGGGCGTGCGTGAGATTAATTTGCTTGGTCAAAATGTCAATGGCTATCGTGGCGAAAAAGATGACGGCACGATTTGTCGCTTTAGCGAGTTGCTCCATTATGTCGCACATATCGATGGCATCGAGCGTATTCGCTATACCACAAGCCATCCGCTAGAATTCACTGATGATATTATCGATGCGTATAAGAGTATCGATAAGCTGGTGTCGCACCTACATCTACCTGTCCAAAGTGGTTCAAATAATATCCTAGCCGCGATGAAACGCAATCACACCATCGATGTGTATATCAATCAGATCAATAAACTCAAGGCAATTCGTCCTGATTTGCACTTATCGAGTGATTTTATCATTGGCTTCCCTGGTGAGACTGATCGTGATTTTAATGACACGCTACAGCTTGCCAAGGACTTGGATTTTGACCACTCGTACAGTTTTATTTATTCAAAACGCCCTGGTACGCCAGCGTCTGAACTGCCTGATGATGTTAGCTTTGAGACCAAAAAGGCTCGCTTAGCTGAGTTCCAAGAAGTCATCAAAGAATCCACCTTTGCCAAAACCCGTGCAATGGTCGGGCAAGTGGTGCGTGTACTGGTCGAAGAGCCTGCCAATCGCTACGAAGGCTATCTGCACGGTTCGGCGGACAATACCCGTTCGGTGGTATTTGCCGGCGATGAGTCATTGCTTGGTCAATTTGTCATGGTCAAAATCACCGCTGCCAAAAGTATGCATTTGGTGGAAGGTGAGCTGGTTGAAGTCATCGGCTAATCGGCAAACTTGAAATAAGCAAGGGAGTGTCATGGTGATGACGCAACAAATCCGACTGGCAAGTAAGGCTGATTTACCACGACTGGTTGAGATTTTTAATGAAACCGTCGATGATAAAATCGCTCATGCCAGCCTTGTGCCACATACAACAGAAGGTCGGATGGCTTGGTTTGACTCGCATAATGACGCCACACGCCCTATCTATGTCGTCGTTGATGAGGGAGAGATTGTCGCTTGGGCAAGCTTTAGTGATTTGTACCATTTACCTGCTTATCATATCACTGCCGAGATCAGCTTATATATCACCAAGGATCGACATGGTAAAGGTCTGGGCAAGTATCTATTACAGCATATGCTGGATGTTGCACCAAGTCATGGTATCAACAATGTCGTTGCGTTGATTTTTCAGCATAATTTGCCAAGCTTATCCTTATTTGCACAGTTTGATTTTGTGCAGTGGGGTGTACTGCCACAGGTGTGTGATATGGATGGTTTTTTGGCGGATACGGTGATTATGGGGCGCAGGCTGCCTAAGAATTGATGGATTATGGATTTTAAAAGAGTGAGGATAAGGCGCTGCTTGGGGGATGTGTGCTGAGTGATCGACTAACAATCGGCCGCAGCCGCGCCTTGCAGGAGCAGACGCTGGGCGTATATTTTTATGAGTCGGCAGTCTGCGTGGTGTGGCTAGATGGTCATGCTGGGCGGCAGCATCTGCTGGCATCGGCTTGTGTATCTTGCTTGGATGCCATCTGTCAAGGTCAGATAGTTGATAAAACTAAGCTGGCCTACGCCATCAAAAATGCCTGCGACGCCATCAATGCACCGCAGATACAAGCGATCGCGTGTGTGGCGGATGAGGCGGTGATGACCACTACCATCGAGCTGCCTGCAGCATTGAGTGATGCTGATATTGAGGCGCAGATCTTGGTTGATGCTGAGCGTTACATTGGCCGTCCACTGCAGGAAGTGTATTTTGATTTTCAAGTGCTGAGCAGTGAGGATACAGCCACTGTGATCTCTTTGACAGTTGCACATCGAGTCTTTGTTGATGACTGTGTCGAGGTGCTGGCCATGGCAGGCTTGGAGGCGCGCGCCATTGATGTGGCTGCTTTATGTCGGCAAAGTATCGCAGCAAAGCTTGGTGAGACCCAGACGGCAGCACTGATCGAGGTAGATGCTTGGCAAATCCGCTGCCACATTGCCGAGCAGTCATTCACATGGAGTCAGACGCAGCCTTTGGATGCGATGCTGTCATCGATGATGATCGATCGGGATACTGATGCGCCATCCTCGGTAGCGCCGTTACCGACCGTGACAGATGTACTTGATTTTTCAGCGTTTATCAATCGGCGCGGTGATGATACACCGATACAGCCAATCATCCAAGATGAGCATCAGCACGGCAGCTATCAGATCAGCTTTGATGATGCGGTGCTGTCTTTTGATGAGTCGATCACCGATCGGGCTGCAGCGCCTATCAAAGAGGTGGATCAGCTGCCAGTAGCGCCCTCAGATGCCATCGATCGCATGGCGCGGCAGGTTGGGATGCTGCTTGATCTGTATCAGCAGCAGTACACCAAGCAGATCGATCAGGTGTTTGTGATGGGTCTGGATTCGCTGCGCTGGTCGGGGCTTGATCGCAGCGTGACAGCACTCAGTGGCATAGCATGTCAATTCGCCCATCCTAAGTTATTGCTGCCATCCGCCTCGACCGCAGAGACATCGGCATCGTCGGCGCCGTTATTGATGATGCCGACGATGTTGGCACTTCGAGCGACGAGCGGCGTAAATCTATTGCCATGGCGAGAAGAGCAGCGCAGTCGCTCAGCGATGCACTTTCGGCGGATGCTGCAGGCAGCGATCGCCTTGCCGATCTTAGTGGCGCTGATGATTTTTGGCTTGTTAAGCCATCAAATACGCCATCAAAATGCCATTAATGCACAGATTACCGCCAGAATCAATGGCGTCGATGATCAATTACAACAACTACACCGCCTAAAAACCGAACTTAACAACACCGAAGATCAGCTCAATGCCATCGATGATTTGGCATCGGATCGATCGATGATACATCGCTGGCAGCTGCTGCCGCTACTCGTGCCGAACGGGGTGTATCTCGATGGCGCCAAGCAAACTGGCGATGAGCTGTTATGGACGGGCAAAGCGGTGGATGCGCAAGCGGTGTCGGCTTTTGCCAATGCCTTGGAATTATCTGGTGCGTACAGCGATGTTTTGGTGGTGTCGCTACAGCAGGCAGGGCGAGTGATGAGTTTTAGCATCAGCGCCACCGAATTGCCATTGCAGCCTCATGATATGCAGTTATTGATGGCCGAAAATGGCGCATTGACAACCGAAGCTGACGATGCCGTGAGCCAAAATTCAGCCATCAGCATCGCCACCGATGAGCCAGAACAAAGGAGTGCTGATGAAAGTGAGTGATCGGGCAGATGCGCTCAAGCAGTTTTGGGAACAATTAAACCAAATCAATATCCACAGCATCGGACAGGCGCCCAGAGCCGTGCAGCTGACGGCATTTGCATTGATGATCTTGCTGATTGGTGTGTTCGCTTGGTTACTATTGATATCGCCAAGCTTGCAAAAGCTGTCCGCTGCCAAAAGCCATGAACAGACTTTGATCCGTGAATTTGCTGATAAATATCCACAAACACATGAGCTTGAAGCACTTAGCCAGTCATTATTAACCCAAAATACGCGCTTGCAGCTGTTGCTTGAGCAGCTGCCAAAAAGCGCGCCAATGACCCAGATCGTCGGGACGATCAACACCAAAGCCCAGCAAGCAGGCGTGCAGGTCGTCGGTGCATCGGTGCAGGCAGGCACTGAAGCGGCTTACTATACCGAGCGCCCGATCGCGGTGCGCGCCATTGGCAGTTATCATGCCATCGGTCGCTGGCTGTTTGAGTTATCAAGCAGTCCGTATCTGTTGACGGTGCATGATGTCGATATTCAAGCCAGTGAGCGCAATATGCTGAATTTCACTGCCGTTTTTAAAACTTATCAAGCCAATAAATCTGCAAAACCAGCCGCCCAAAGTGCAGCTGAGGTGTCAGATGGAGGGCGGGCGCAATGAAGCTGACTTGGCTGTACTACTTGCCATGCTGTGTGCTACTTGGTGCATTGACAGCCTGTGGCCAAGATCCTGCCATCAGTGCAGATGAGAAGCTATCACCCATCACCAGCCAAATTCCGCCGCCGCACAAGCCTATGACCGAGCCGGCCGTGGTTGCGCCATTGGTGTATCAATTGGCTAAAGATCCTTTTGTCAATCCTTATCGCACAGCGCCATCGTCTGCCGATACACCAAATACACCGAGCGCCGCCTCCGATCACACGGCCAGTCGCCCAAGCAGCCAGCCAGATCCCGACGCAACCAAACCCAATGATAGCGATGTCGCCAAAGAAAGTAACAGACCCCCTGTGCGCGAATCAAGCGCTGCCATCGCCAATCATCCGTCAACTTATCAGCCTACACCCAAAGGCAAGCGGGTGCGCATTGACAGCAGTCGCGTGCGTCAGCCGCTGGAGCATTATGACTTACAGATGCTTAAGTATCAGGGGGTTTTATCCGATCATTCACGCACCATGGCACTGATTGCCAGTCCTGATGGCCGCATACATGAGGTGATGGTCGGGCAATATCTGGGCAGGCATCACGGGCGCGTGGTGGATATCAATGCAGACAGGATTGAACTTATCGAGGCGGTACTGGCTGAAGATGGCCATTATTATCACCGCCAGAGCATGCTTACTTTTATTCATAAATAGACGACGAACATGACAGCAACAAAAACGGCGCTCATCGCGCTTGGAATCGCAATCTCGACGATCAGCACGCAGTCGATGGCTGAACAGACCAAGGTGCAGGCATATGGCGGCGAACCGATCAGCTTACAGTTTGCTGATATTCCGGTGCGGGCGGTGTTTGATATTTTGGCAGGATTTACCGGAATTAATATCATCACCGATGACAGTGTGACGGGCAATATGACCATTCGCATGCATCATGTGCCGTGGGATGAGGCGTTTGATGTGATCTTACGCACGCGCAATTTGTCAGCGCATAAACAGGGCAATGTCTGGATCATCAGCTCAAATTCTATCCAAACTAATGCGCCCATTGTCACCGAATACATCCGCCTGCATTATGCATCAGCCGAGGACTTATCAGCGCTGATCATGGGCGAAAAGACGCAGCGTGGTAATATCAACCAAAGCAGCCAGCAAACCCAGCTACCAACATCACAGACCTTATCCAGACTGCACGAGAGACAGAGCGATGAGACCATCACCACCACCGAGCGCGGCAGCTTATTGTCCGACCGCGGCACAGTGGCGGTGGATAAGCGCACCAATACGCTCATCATCCAAGATGTCGCTGCCAGCATCAATAACATCAAAGCACTGATCGAGCGCATCGATGTCCCTGTCGAGCAAGTGATGATCGAAGCGCGCATCGTCTCAGCCAACGAAAATTTCGGGCGACGGCTCGGAGTAAGTTTCGGTGCGCGCGGCCAAATTGGCAATCTACAATATGCAGGCTCTCAGGCAAGCTTATGGTCGATGCGCCAAGATGGCATGATCGCAGGCAATGCTGAGTCCAATGTCAATGTCAATCTGGGCGTGGATAACGCGATGGGTCGCTTGGCTTTTGGGTTATTGAATTTGCCTGATGCTATTTTGGACTTAGAATTATCCGCGATGCAAGCTGAAAATCAAGGCGAGGTGATCTCCACCCCAAAAGTCCTCACCGCCGATAAACAAACCGCACGCATCTCGTCAGGCGTACAGATTCCTTACCAAGAGACGACCTATTCAGGTGCGACTACCACCAGCTTTAAAGAGGCGATGCTGCTGCTTGAGGCGACGCCATCAATCACCCCAGATGGTAAAATTTCCCTAAAACTGACCATCAAAAACGGCAACCCTGTCGCCACACTGGGTAGCATTGCCATCCAAGAAGACGCCATCGAGACCAATGTCATCGTCGAAGATGGCCAAACAGTGGTGTTGGGCGGTATCTATCGCCAAAGTCAGCAAGACGGCGCCAATAAAGTCCCTGGCCTTGGCAATGTGCCTGTGCTTGGCAGACTGTTTCGTCATGACCATACAGCCAATGACAAATCTGAGCTGTTGATATTCATCACGCCTAAGTTGGTGCGATAAGCTAAGGTGTGTTGTGAGCGACAGATCAACCTAAAATGTAAATTCAACAAAACAATACGCAAAAATACTGGCAACAAATTGCCAAACACGGTATCATAAAGCAATTTATTCATGCGTTTTTTGTCAATGGGTGCGACACTGTCTATACAGATGACAAATGCGCTGCTGTTAGCGATTAAATTTGGAAAATGAGCATGCTGGATGACGATTCGACCATCGTAGAAGAGGCGGTGGTCGAAAAGATGGGTGGTGCGCTGTCAAAGCAGCTGCCGGCGATTTTTTTGGTGGGGCCGATGGGTGCAGGCAAGACCACGATTGGTAAACTGCTTGCCAAGCATTTGGGCAGGCAGTTTGTGGATTGTGATTGGCACATCGTGCAGCAGACAGGCGCTGATATTCCTTGGATCTTTGAAAAAGAGGGCGAGTCGGGTTTTCGTGACCGTGAAACGCGCGCATTGGCTGAGCTGACGGCACTGCCAGATATCGTCATGGCAACGGGCGGCGGTGCGGTAGAGCGCCTTGAGAATCGCGAACTGCTTAAAAATGGCTTGGTGATTTATCTAGACGCCAGCGTCGATACGCAGCTGGCACGCACCAAAAAAGACAAAAATCGCCCCTTATTACAATCAGACAATCCGCGTGCGGTATTGGAGCTGCTTTATGAACGGCGCAATCCGCTGTATCGCGAGGTGGCGGATGTCATCATGCCGACAGGCCGCGCTTTTCCTAAGCAGATGATTGGCGATATTTTGCTGGCACTTGAGGGTTATGTCGATGCCATTGCGACCGACTTTGGTCAGATGCAGTAATGACACGAGATTTACTTAACTAATAATTTAAATTTAAAATATGACGGATGTAACTATGATGTCACACGATGCTTTGATGGTGCATACCCAAAGCCATGATTATCCGATTTTTATTTGCGCAAGCGAAGGCGTACCTGATTTGGCCAGCCAAATTATCCCATTTATCAAAGGCAAGCAGGTACTGATCGTCACCAATGATGTGGTCGCGCCCTTGTATTTGACACCGCTTCATGAGGCGCTAGAGGCGGCAGGACTTTTGGTGGTGGATTGTGTGCTGCCTGATGGTGAAGCTCATAAGAATCAAGACAGCATCAATGCCATCTATGATAAGCTGCTTGAATATCACTTTGCCCGTGACTGTACGCTGATTGCGCTTGGCGGCGGTGTCATCGGTGATATGACAGGCTTTGCCGCAGCAAGCTTTATGCGTGGCGTGAATTTTATCCAAGTGCCGACGACTTTGCTGGCGCAGGTGGATTCGAGTGTCGGTGGCAAGACGGGCATCAATCATCCACGCGGCAAGAATATGATTGGCGCGTTTTGGCAGCCGCAGTGTGTGCTGGCTGATATGGCGACTTTTGAGACTTTGCCTGAGCGGGAATTTGCTGCAGGGATGGCAGAGGTGATCAAATATGCCTTGATTATGGATGCCAAGTTTTTGACTTGGCTAGAAGACAATGCCGATGCCATCAATGCCAAAGATGGTAAGGTGCTCGGTGAGATGGTGTATCGCTGCTGTGACTTCAAGGCACAAGTGGTCGCTGCCGATGAGCGAGAGTCGGGCAAGCGCGCCTTACTGAACTTTGGTCATACCTTTGGGCATGTCATCGAGGCGCATCAAGGCTATGGTGCATGGCTGCATGGCGAGGCTGTGGCGGCGGGCATGATGCAGGCAGCGAAGATGTCAGCCAAGCTTGGACTGATCAATGATGATGATGTGTCACGCATCGAGCGTGTGATAAAGGCGTTTCATCTGCCGAGCGTGCCACCTGTGATCGCCGTCGATGAGGCGCTGGATTTGATGGGCCATGACAAAAAAGTCCAACAAGGCAAGATTCGCTTGGTGCTGCTTCGCGCCATCGGCGATGCCTTTGTGACCGCAGATTTTCAGCTGTCGGATCTGACAGCGGTGTTACAAACCAATGAGATCAACCATGCAGATATTTAATAAAAAAGCCAATTTTATGTCGCACGATTCAGCGATGAGTGAGAAATATTACCGCCGCCAAGCGATGTATTGGCTAATGGCTGCTGCTGTGGTGGCGGCGCTTTGGCTGATCATTTGGTTGAGCAGTGCAGCGCCTTCGATCATCAAAGCTAAGCAAGCTGACGAAGTGCAGTCCTCGGATTTGGCTTTGCCTGCGACCATCAGCGATTTAAATGAGCTAAAAAACGAAGTCAAACCGATGGATAACTCGGTGCTGGTGCGTGATTTGCGCAGCTATCCGCCAGAATTTAAAGATAAAATTTATTTTAATGGTATCAGCGGTAGCTATGCCATACAGCTGATGGATGTCGCCGAAAATGAGGTGATCGTAGATTATCTCAATGGCCGCAGTGATCGCGATCAGTTTGCGTATTTTCGCTACACTGATGGCAATGATAAGCAGCGCTATGTGCTGACTTACGGTAAATTTGCCAGCAGTGCAGAAGCTGAGGCAGGCTTAGCTCAAGTGAATTTTGGTCTGCCAAGCAGCATTACCCCAAAAACCGCCAAAGTCTCCGAATTCTTGTCCGTTATCGACAGCTATGAGCTGGGTCAGAATGTGGTGGACTTGGCAAGCTCACAGCCACGCCGCGTCCGTCTGCAGGCCACTCCCACCGAAATTCCAGTCCGTGCAGCGACCAAGGCGGATGAAGAGTTGGCTCGAGCCAGTCAAGAGCGTGCCGTGCAAACTCAGATATCAGAACAAGTACAGCCTGTCGCACCAGCGGAGACTGCCCCTGCCGATCACCCGCGCCAGCCTGCACAGCCAAGTCAGGCTGCACCAAGCGATTTACCGATGGCACCGACAGCACGACCAGAGCCTTCTGCACCTAAGCCTGCTGCCGAAGCACCTAAGGCTGAGCCTACCCAACCCAAGCCTGCTGCTGAGACACCAGCAGCTGCCGAATAAAAAGGACGATGATGATGCATGATGCCAAAGCAATGCTGAATGAACTCAAAGCAGGCAATGAGCGCTATGTGGCCAATCTTTCTTCGACCGAAAAGATCCCCATTCCGCCCCCGACATTGGTCAAAGAACAAAAGCCCAATGCCATCATCTTGGGCTGCTCGGATGCGCGCGTGCCTGTGGAGCTGATTTTTGATCAGGGTTTGGGTGATTTATTTGTGATCCGTGTGGCGGGCAATGTCGTCGCCCCAAGCCAGATTGGTTCGGTGGAATTTGCCGCCGAGAAGTTTGACACTCGTCTTGTGGTCGTGCTGGGTCATTCACACTGTGGCGCCGTCACAGCATGCATTGAGGCCTTGGTTAATCCTGATCAATATTATTCCCCAAACCTACAATCCATCGTCGATCGCATCCGCCCAAGCGTGCTGAATCTGCATGAGATCGCCACCGCCTCAGGCAATGATGCTGATATGGATGAGCTGATCGATCGCTCTATTCGTGCCAATGTGTGCATGTCTGTCAGCCAATTAAAGCATGGCTCGCGAATCTTGGAGGATATGGTTGCCAGCGGCGATTTGCTCATCGTTGGTGCTGAATATGATGTGGCAACTGGCAAAGTGGATTTTTTTGAAGAATAAAGGGTTTGATTTGTGAATGCCAATGGCTTGACAAATCTGACACTAATATTGCAGATCTTAACAAAACTGCCATTCACATCATCCAAAGCACCCTGTAAAATCAAAGCTGTGACCACTTGGTCTTTTATCAACCATCAAAAAAGAGGACATCGATGAGCATCCAACAACCTGTCAATTCACTGAGTGCCGCTGGCGTCAAAGACATTCCTGTGCAGTCTGAGGGATATATTTTTAATCACACCATGCTGCGCGTCAAAGACCCTGTTAAGTCGCTTGAGTTTTATACTGGCGTTTTGGGCATGACACTGCTTAAGCATCGCAGCTTCCCTGATGCCGAATTTGATTTGTACTTTTTGGCGCGTTTGACTGAGGATGAGCGCAAAACGCTGCCAGCAGGCGATGAGCTAAAAGACTTTGTCTCACGCCAGCGCAGCATCCTTGAGCTGACGCACAATTACGGCACCGAAGATGATGACGGCTTTAGCTATCATGATGGCAACAGTGAGCCAAGAGGCTTTGGGCATATTTGCTTTAGTGTACCAAATCTGGCTGAGGCGGTGGCGTGGTTTGATGCCAATGGTGTCGAATTTAAAAAGCGCCCAGAAGAGGGCAATATGAAAGACATCGCCTTTATCAAAGATCCAGATGGTTATTGGATTGAGATCATTGAGATCAATAATAATCGCTAATAAAAAACCCATCTGAATACCACGCCTTAAGCAAGTCTGACAACTTGTTGAGTGGATAAGATGGGGTTTTTTTAAATGGCGCACCTAGCGGGAATCGAACCCACGGCCTTCAGCTTCGGAGGCTGACACTCTATCCAACTGAGCTATAGGTGCATGAAAATGGTCATTTAGGTGGCAGATTCTAACAAGTTTTGATCAAAATTGCCATCATTTCGCCAAAATTTCATCATAAAAATCGCAAAATACTGCCAATTTTCGACAAATCTTGCTAAATTTTAACAGATTTGATAAAAAACATGGCATTTTACCTGCTTTTTCCCTTATAATAGTAGGGTAAATTTTGTATCGTTGGGACGGTGGTTTTGCATGGTGATTTGCACACGGTCCGACACCCCCAGAGCGCTTGCTCAAGGCTATAAAACGAGATGATGACATGAAAAAAGCTGTTATGTTTTCTGTTGCTGCATTGTTGGCGGCGTCAGCGATGGCAACCCAAGCACAAGAAGCTGCCACACCTGCAGCCACAGCTGAAGCGACTGCTGAAGCTGCCACCACCCCAGAACCTGCTGCTGATGCAGCCGCCGCTCCAGCGGATGCAGCCGCGACCGAAGCGACTGCCGAAGCTGCCGCACCTGCTGCCCAACCTGAAGAAGCCATCCCACAAGACAGCCCACAGGTACAAAAGCTGGTCGCCATGTACCCAAATCTGATCGCTCGTATCGCACCATATGGCAAAGTATGCTTTGATGGCGAAGAGTGCGACATTAATATCACCGTATTGGCACCGGCTGTTGACGGCCAAGCGCGTGATGGTGAGAGTATCTATAAGGCCATCTGTGCAACCTGCCATGACGCAGGTCTGGTTGGCGCACCAAAAACTGGTACTGCCGACTGGGCAGCTCGTGCAGCCAAAGGCAAACCCACTTTGTATGATCACGCCATCAATGGCTTTAACGCCATGCCAGCGCGTGGTGGCAGCCCCGATCTGTCTGATGAAGAAGTCCAAAACGCAGTTGATTACATCCTTGCACAATAATTATTTGGGCAGTGTAAAAAACTTTACTTCGATTAGCCTCCGATCCATCTATTGTGTGATGGATTGATGGCTTGTCGCTGCTGATCCTAAGCTGTCGATACGATGGCTTGGGATTTTTATTGGTCAAAATTATTGTCAAAATCTGAGAGTTGATGGCTTTGCCTTGAAAAATCTGCCTAAGCCATCATCTAGTATGACAAATGATGATTCGAGAAAATTATGACGCCAACCACCGAAGTCCCTGCACTTAAGATCAGCGGACTGACCAAGACTTATAATAATGGCTTTACTGCACTTAAGGGTATTGATTTGACTGTGCCACAGGGCGGATTTTTTGCTTTGCTTGGGCCAAATGGTGCCGGCAAATCCACGACGATTGGCATTGTCAGCTCCCTATTTCCGCCGTCGGCAGGTACGGTTGAGATTTTTGGGGTGGATTTGTTCAAAAATCCTGCCAAAGCCAAAGAGTTCCTAGGTGTCGTTCCCCAAGAATTTAACTTCATGCAGTTTGAAAATGTCCAAGATATCTTGATTAATCAAGCAGGGTATTTTGGCATTACCGCTCGTGATGCTCGCCCCCGTGCCGAAAAACTATTGAAAGCGCTGGGTCTGTGGGATAAAAAAGATACCAAGGCGCGTATGCTATCAGGTGGTATGAAGCGTCGCTTGATGATTGCTCGTGCGTTGATGCATAAGCCAAAACTGCTCATCTTGGATGAGCCGACTGCAGGCGTGGATATTGAGCTGCGCCGTTCGATGTGGGAATTTATGGAATACATCAATCGTGAAGAGCAGACGACGATTATTCTGACCACGCATTATCTAGAAGAGGCTGAACAGCTGTGTAAGCACATCGCCATCTTGGATAAGGGCGAGATTCGCATCAATACAGATATGAAAAGTCTGTTGGCAAGTCTTGATATCGAAAGCTTTATTTTGGATTTTGCCAAACCGTTTGATGGGCAAATCCATCTAACCAATGTCGTCAAATTTCAACAAGTCGATGAGCTAAGCCTTGAGGTTACGCTCAAAAAAGGCGAAAGCTTGAATGATGTCTTCGCGCAATTATCCGCCCAAGGCGTGCAAATCGCCAGCATGCGAAATAAATCCAATCGCTTAGAAGAGCTGTTTATGAGCTTGGTTGAGAATAATCTGACCGAAAAACTCTCCAATGACTAAATAATAACAACAAGAGTATCTTATGAATTTTGGCAAGCAATGGGTGGCGTTCACCACCATTTTAATCAAAGAAATCAAGCGGATATTACGCATCTGGCCGCAGACGCTTTTGCCACCTGTGATCACCATGACGCTGTATTTTGTGATTTTTGGTCAGATGATCGGTAGTCGTATCGGTGAGATGGGTGGGGTGAGCTATATGCAGTTCATCGTGCCGGGTCTGATTATGATGGCAGTGATTACCAATAGCTACTCTAATGTGGTGTCGAGTTTTTTTAGCATGAAATTCCAAGGCAGTATCGAAGAGCTGCTGGTATCGCCTGTCTCCAAGCATACGATTTTGTTCGGCTATGTGGCAGGCGGGGTGTTTCGTGGGCTTGCGATCGCATTGATTGTGACCATCGTGGCATTGTTTTTTACCAAGCTTGGTATCACGCACCTAGGCGTGATGCTGACGACCATTGTCGGTACTTCTGTGCTGTTTAGCTTGGGAGGTCTCATCAATGCGATCTTTGCTCGTTCGTTTGATGACATTTCGATCATTCCAAGCTTTGTGCTGACGCCATTGACCTACCTTGGTGGTGTGTTTTATTCTTTAGAAAACCTATCAGGATTTTGGCAGACTTTATCTTTGCTAAACCCGATCGTCTATATGGTCAACGCCTTTCGTTATGGCATCCTAGGCTACTCAGATGTTAATGTTTGGTGGTCGTTGGTGGCGATTTTGGGCTTTTGCGTGGTATTGTATGTCATCTCGTATCGCTTACTTGCCAATGGTTCAAGATTGCGGTTGTGATTGATGATTTGCCATCGACGTGTCAGATGGTGATGGATGATTTGTTTTTAAGAGAAAATTATGAGTATTCACGGTGTCTTGGGCGAGAGTACCAGTTATCCCCAAAGCTATGACAATAGTGTGCTGTTTGCCATCAGCCGCAAGATTGGTCGAGATGAGATTTTGGCGAAGTCAGGTGTATCGGCAGAGCATCTGATGGCAGGCGTTGATGTGTGGCAGGCATTTGAGCTGTCATGGCTAAACCCACAAGGCGTCTCAAAAGTCGCCATCGCTCGCATCATCATCCCTGCTGACTCACCAAATATCGTTGAGTCAAAATCGCTCAAGCTCTACCTAAATAGTCTGAATTTCACCCAGTTTGATGATGTATCTGCTGTCAAGCAGACCATTGAGCGTGATTTGACAGCGGGTGTGGGGGCGTCGGTCACAGTTTTGATCAGCTCGCTTAATGATGCTGATTTTGCAGTGGTGCGACCTGTGGGCGAGTGTATCGATGTTGTGCTTGATGGGGGTGATGTGGTCGCTGTCGTTGATGATGTCGATGCGTCGCTACTTGGCACAGCAGTTGATGGCGTGGTGCAAACCTTTCAATTTCACACCAATCTGCTTCGCTCAAACTGCCCTGTGACCAATCAGCCAGACTGGGGTACACTGTCGGTGTCCATCACGACCGCCAAACAGGTGGAGTATGCCAAGGTGCTGGCGTATGTGCTGAGTTTCCGTAAGCATAATGGCTTTCATGAGCAGTGCGTCGAGCAGATTTTTGCTGATCTATTGACGGTCTATGCACCGACAAGTCTGATGGTGCAAGCCAACTACACTCGCCGCGGTGGCATTGACATCAATCCTGTACGAGTACTAAACCATCCGATGCCAAGCATTGGGCGATTGGTGCGTCAATAAAGTCAAAAATTATTGTACCAAAACAGGCGTGGGGTGTATAACGCACCATCAAAAAACCAATAGAAATTATCCCCAAAAAAACACCCCAAGGCTGAACCGCACCCCAAAAGTTAGACAACCTTTGGGGTGTTTTTATGACCAAATACACAATGGACTTTAAACTTGAAGTCATTGATCATTATTTAACAGAGCATAGTTACCACAGCACAGCCA
>NZ_LTCC01000019.1:0-20934 GCF_002894025.1 Moraxella sp. RCAD0137 | reverse complement strand
TCATCGTGTAAATGAATTAACTTTGAGTATTCTTGCTGAATATAAATGATAATTTTTTTAAGATTATCTTGTATTCGCAAAAATCCACACAAGTTGTTCTTTAGTTTTGATTTTAAATAGTGTTAGTCATACTATCGTCTAGTGGATGACTTGAGCTCTCTATTATAACCGATTGGTTTTTTATGTCAAGCTTTTTTTGAATTTTTTTCAATTCGTTTTGACTTTGACTGTTTGATGATCTTGTTGTTCATCGCTGTGTCGCTGTCAGTGATGGCGTATTATACGCTGTTTTGGTGGGGAGTCAAGCAGTAATTTAAAAAAAGTTGGTAAAATTGACAGAAAGTTTTTAAGTATATGATTTTATTGTTATTTTATTATTGAAAAAAGCCAAGCGTGCAATCTTGGCTTTTTCGTTTGCTTTATCAGTGCTTATCTAGCTGCTCATTGCAAGCTTGTGTCGCACTTTAAGCAACAGTCACTTTGGCATATGCCTTTTTACCCGCTTGGATCACCACCGTTTGCCCTGCAGACAGTGCAAAGCTGGCATCGACCACTTGACCATCAACCTTGACCGCACCACGAGACAGCATATCTTTAGCTTGTGCACTGTTTTTGGCAAGATTGGCACCGTTTAGCACTTGGGTGATAAATAGCCTGTCTTGTTCGCCAAGGGCTAAGGTCACTTCTGGTAAATCAACTGGCAGCTCGCCATCAGCTAGGCGGTTGCCGGCTGATTTGTGGGCGTTTTCGGCAGCTTCACGACCGTGGAAACGCTCAATCAGCTCAAGTGCTAGGGTGCGTTTGATCTCTTGGGGGTTGCGACCATTTGCCATCTCATCAAGCAGTGCATTGACTTCATCCATCGGCTTAAAGCTTAATAGCTCAAAATAGCGGGGAATCAGCGTATCTGGCATGGATAGAATTTTTTGGAACATCACGCCTGCCGCATCGTCGATACCGATATAGTTGCCCAGCGATTTACTCATTTTTTGGACACCGTCCAAGCCTTCTAGAATCGGCATGGTGATGCACACTTGGGCTTCTTGGTTGTAGCGGCCTTGTAGCGTGCGACCCATCAAGATATTAAAGGTTTGATCGGTACCGCCAAGCTCCACATCAGCCTGTAGCGCCACTGAGTCATAACCTTGCACCAATGGATACAAAAATTCGTGAATCGCAATCGGCGTCTGTGTCGCATAACGCTTACTAAAATCATCTCGCTCAAGCATACGAGACACCGTCACCTGACTTGCCAAGGCGATCATATCGCCTGCTGACATTTTGCCGAACCATTCTGAGTTAAAGACAATCTTGGTCTTATCTTTATCCAAAATCTTGAACACCTGCTCAGCATAGGTCTTGGCGTTTTGTTGGACTTGCTCTTCAGACAGTGGTGGGCGGGTGTTATTCTTACCGGTCGGATCGCCGATGCGCGCGGTATAATCACCAATCAAAAACAGTACTTCATGACCCAAATCCTGAAAATGACGCAGCTTATTGAGCACCACGGTATGTCCAAAGTGCAAATCTGGTGCAGTCGGATCCATACCAAGCTTGATGCGTAGCGGGCGATTTTCTTTGAGTTTTGCCAATAGATCTTCTTCAGAATAAATGGCTTCAACGCCACGCTTAATCAAGGATAATTGTTCTTCTGGGCTCAAAAAATTACTCATAATCACGCCTATTGATTGTCGATTAATAAAAATTGCCTTGATTATAGCAAAATTGCACAAAAAGTCATCCCTACATTGCCACCAAATCAAAAATTCATACCGCTTCACCCAAAAATTTGCTATGCTAAGCGGCGAAATTTTTAGCTAAATTTGGATAAACCAATGACGCACTCTGATGATTTTTTTGAGCAGATGACCCACTTATTTGATGATAGCGGTGCCAATTTATTGGATGAAGCACCGTATTTTATTGGCATGATGAGTGGTACGAGTCTTGATGGCATGGATGCGGTGCTGTGCGAGTTTTTTGATGATGCTGCGCCAGTGGTCATTGCAAGCCATAGCCTGCCTTTTGATACAGATTTGCGTGATGCCCTACTTGCTTTGACTGCACCAAATGGGGTGGTGGATTATATTAAGGATAATCAGCTGGGTTTTGAAAGTGAGCTGGATGTCTATGGCTGGGCAAGTGTGTATTATGCCAATTTTGCCGCACAAGTGGTGCTAGAGCTACTTGCCAAAGCCAATATCGATAGCGACAAGGTCAGTGCCATCGGCTGTCATGGTCAGACGGTTCGCCATCGTCCAAAGTGGTCGTTTAGCCTACAATTACTTGATCCTAATGTGCTTGCCGAACGCACAGGCATCGCTGTGGTGAGTGATTTTCGTCGTCGTGATATGGCGGTGGGCGGTCAAGGTGCACCGCTGGTGCCTGCTTTTCATCAGGCGATGTTTGGCACAGATAGCAGCGTCAAAGCCGTGCTCAATCTCGGCGGTATCGCCAATATCACCGTGCTTGACCATGACGGTACAGGTACGCCGATGGGCTTTGATACTGGGGTTGCCAATCTGCTCATGGATGCATGGGTGGCTCGCCACACAGGGGCAAGCTATGATAAAGATGGTGAGATGGCGCGCTCAGGCGTGGTGATTGAGCCACTGCTGACGCTACTGCTTAGCCATCCGTTTTTTGAAAAACTTCCCCCAAAAAGCACAGGCCGTGAAGAATTTCACTTGGCGTGGCTCGATGAGATGCTCGCCAAACTCAATCACGATCATCCAGAGCTACGCTACAGTCCTGCCGATGTCCAAGCCACACTCGCTGAACTGACTGCCGTCAGCGCCAGTTGTGATATCGCACGCTTCATCAGCTCAGGTACACTCATCGTCTGCGGTGGTGGTGCAATGAACACCCATCTGATGACTCGCCTACAAACGCACTTATCAACACTCGACGTCATCAATAGTCAGCAGTATGGCGTGCACCCAGCACTCATCGAAGGCATGGCCTTTGCTTGGTTGGCTCGCCAAAACATCCTAGGCCGCACGGGCAATGTCCCTGCCGTGACTGGTGCGGATAAGGCGGTGGTGCTGGGTCAGGTGTGTTTTTGAGCATAGCCCTTGAATAAATAATAATCATTCCTATTTAAATAATGCCCAGACAGTCGTTTGGGCGCTTTGAATATCAAAGCTTACATTTTAAATAGGACAACAATTATGTCAGTCAGCACCCTTCAACTTAGCACCGAAGACGCCGCGCGCATCATCAAACGCTTGGCCAACCATTGGCGTCACAAAATGACCGTCAGCGAACAGCCTCAAGGCACTGTGTTTGAATTTTCGCCGACAGCCACCGCCACTTTGGCATCCGATGAGAATACCTTAAAAGCCACGCTTGTCATCGCCGATGAGGATGCTGATAGCGCCCATGAACAGCAGCTCAAATTGCAGCAAGTCATCCTCAGCCACATCAATCGCATGGCAGGTGTTGACTTTGATGCACAATGGCAAAATTGATCAAGATCCATCACGAGTCAAAACACCCAAACCAAGCACAGTATCAGTCCTAAAACCGCCCTAAGCTGATGCCTCCAAACGCCATCACCCGTCTTAGATTGATCTAAGCAGGTGGCCTTAGGCGACTTGTTAAAGGATTGGCAATTTGCTCAATTAATGGTATCATCACTCATTAAAAATGTAACAAGCTAACAGCTTTTGGGAGGGGTTATGGAATTTCGACAACTTGGCTACTTCATACACCTAGCAGGCACAGGCAGTGTCAGTCAGTCCGCTAAAGTTTTGGGATTATCACAACCTTCTTTAAGCCGTCAAATTCAGCAACTTGAAGAAAATCTACAAGTGGAGCTGTTCGAGCGCCATCATCGCCCAATGGCGCTGACCGATGCCGGTGAATTTCTTTATCGCCATATCAAGCAGCCTCTGCATGAGCTTGAGCAGGCGATGGCTTTGACACGCCGATTCGGTGATGGTCGCCAAAATCGTCTGATCATCGGCTCTGTGGTCTCGGTGCTATATGGTCTGCTGCCCGAAGTCATCTCGCAGCTGCGCCAAGACATCGATGGTAAGCATCCTGATTTTGATATCAAGGTCATCGAGATGAGTTTTGAGCAGCAAGTCACTGCCCTGAAATCTGGCGAGATCGATGTGGGTTTTGGCCGTTTCGTCTGTCATGATCCTTTGATTCATCAAACCTTTTTGCGTCATGAGCCATTTGTCTTGGCAGTACCCAAATGGCATCCTTTGGCACAAAAGCACGAGGCCATCTCGCTGTCTGACTTGGCAAATGACACATTGATTTTGTACCACAAAACCCCGAATCCGCATGCCAGCCTGACCGAAAGCGATCCACTGCTGCAACTGTTTGAACAAACCCAAACCCAACCCAAAAATCACATCCGCGTGCGTGACATCCAAGTGGCCTTGGCGATGGTCGCTGCCAGCGAAGGCTTTACCATCGTCCCTGATAGCCTAAAAACCGTGCGTACTGAGCAGATTTGCTATCTGTCATTGGCGCATGAGTTCACCTCCCCGATGTACATCAACACACTGGCGCATAATCCCATCCCACATTTAGCCGCCCTGCATGGTGCGATATTAAGCGTCTATGAACGGCATCATATCCAAGCGCCAGTGCCTTTTACTGAGGATCACTGAAGCTTGGGCGTATAATTGTATGTTTTTTGTAATCAAAAATCGATCCTACTATACATTTTGTAAATATCGCATGGGCAGTTTATGTGAATTTTCTAAATTGGTATGCATAATTTGCATAATATTTTGAATTAAAAGCCATTGTTTTCGCATTTATAAAACCGCTGTGCTGACAGAGAATGAAATTTCAGGTATAGTTAATCCAAGGGATTTACCCACTAATTAATTCATTATCTACAGCCAAATTCATAAGGGACATGATATGAGCCAGTCAGCCGGTCGCCGTTTCCGCGACGCCATCGCTAGCGAAAAAGCCAACAACAAGCCACTGCAAATTGTCGGTACGATTAATGCCTACACTGCCATGATGGCAACCCAAGTCGGCCACAAGGCCATCTATCTATCTGGCGGCGGTGTCGCCAACGCTTCATTCGGTCTGCCTGACCTTGGTATGACCAGCCTAAACGATGTACTCACCGATGCCACTCGCATTACCAATGCTGTCGATACCCCGCTACTGGTGGACATTGACACTGGTTGGGGTGGCGCATTCAATATCGCCCAAACCATCAAACAAATGGAAAAAGCCGGCGTCGCTGCCGTGCACATCGAAGACCAAGTCGCCCAAAAACGCTGTGGTCATCGCCCAAACAAAGAAATCGTCTCAACTGCTGAGATGGTCGATCGCCTAAAAGCAGCACTTGATGCCAAAGTTGATCCTGACTTTGTAGTGATGGCTCGTACCGATGCCCTATCTGTCGAAGGCTTGGATGCTGCCGTTGAGCGCGCTGTGGCTTTCCAAGAAGCAGGTGCTGACATGATCTTTGCCGAAGCTTTGACCGATATCTCAATGTATCGCAAATTCACTGATGTGCTAGACATTCCTGTGCTTGCAAACATGACAGAATTTGGTCAAACCGACCTATACACCACTGATGAGCTATATGCGGTGGGTGTGGACATGGTGCTGTATCCACTATCGGCTTTTCGTGCGATGAACAAAGCAGCACTCAATGTCTATCAAGTGCTCAAAGATGAAGGCGTACAAACTTCCGCTGTCGATACCATGCAAACGCGTATGGAGCTGTATGATTTTCTCAATTATCACAGCTATGAGCAGAAACTGGACGCCCTATTTGCCAGTAAAAAATAATCGGCACGCCCGCCTGTGTTAGATACCATCCAACTGATTATCTTTGCCATCGCAGGCATTCTGCATGGCATCACAGGCATGGGCTTTCCGATGATAGGGACAAGTGCATTATCCTTTAGCCTGCCCCTATCACAAGCTGTCGCCATCGTCGCCATACCTAGCCTATTGATGAGCTTATTGGTGCTGTGCTCAAACAACAAACAAAGCATCTGGCGTGAGCTGATAGACTATTTGCACCAATACAAACTGCTTGCCATCACAAGCGTCATCGGTGGCATCATCGGTGTCAAACTACTACTGATTTTGCCTGTGGCGTATCTGTATCTGATGATGGCTGTGGTGACTATGTATTATGTCGCACATGGGCTATTGACGCTCATGAACAAAGCCAAACCGCTCACCGTCCCAACGGGTAAGCTTAGCATGAGCCTATTTGGGCTAGCTGCAGGGGTGGTCGGTGGCGCAACCAACGCCATGTCGCCGATTTTGCTGATTTATCTATTTAGCAAAACCGACGACAAAACCACCATCGCCAAAGCCAGCAACCTATGCTATCTGCTTGGCAAAGTAGTACAGGTGGTGATGCTGTGGGGGCAATATGCGGCATTTGATCAGCGTCAATACACCTTACTTGGGCTATTGACCATCGTCTCGATGCTGGGGCTATTTGGTGGCATTTGGCTTCGAGCATATATCAGCGGTACGGTGTTTAAGCTGATGATTTATTTGATATTATTGATACTTGCACTGAAAATCGGACATACAGGTATCATTAAATTTGGAATTTAACCTAAATTGGAATTAACCTAGCAAGCTAAGCCATTAGCAAGCGAATCGCCATCAATAAGGAGATATGACATGGCAGACACCACCCCAACCACCCCAAAACCAAAAAAGAGCGTTGCCCTATCTGGCGTCGCTGCTGGCAACACTGCCCTATGCACTGTCGGCCGCTCGGGTAACGATCTATCCTATCGTGGTTATGACATTCTTGATCTTGCCAAGCATTGTGAGTTCGAAGAAGTGGCTCACTTGCTGATTCATGGTCATTTGCCAAACCAATTTGAACTGGCTGCCTACAAGAAAAAACTCAAAGCCTACCGCAACCTACCGATGCGTGTCCGCCATGTTCTAGAGAACCTACCTGCCCACACGCACCCAATGGATGTGATGCGTACGGGCGTCTCAGCACTGGGCTGTACCCTGCCTGAGCGTGAATCTCAGCCAGCATCAGAAGCTCGTGACATCGCTGACCGCTTGATCGCTTGTCTAGGCTCAATCCTGCTGTACTGGTTCCAATACACCCAAAACGGCAAAACCATCGACCTAGAGAGCGATGAAGACAGCATCGGCGGTCACTTCTTGCACCTACTGCATGGCAAACGCCCAACCGAAGCACAAATCAAAGCGATGCACATCTCGCTTATCCTATATGCTGAGCATGAGTTCAACGCATCGACCTTTACCGCGCGTGTCATCGCAGGTACAGGCTCGGACATCTACTCTGCCATCTCTGGTGCGATCGGTGCACTAAAAGGCCCGAAACACGGCGGCGCTAACGAAGTCGCTTATGACATCCAAAAACGCTATCGCAGTGCTGACGAAGCTGAAGCAGACATCCGTGAGCGTATCGGCCGCAAAGAGATCGTGATTGGCTTTGGTCATCCTGTCTACACCGTCAGCGACCCACGCAATGTGGTCATCAAAGAAGTGGCTCGTGAGCTGTCACAAGAAAGTGGCGATATGCTACTGTTTGATGTCGCTGAACGCCTAGAGACCCTGATGTGGAACGAGAAAAAAATGTTCCCGAACCTAGACTGGTTCTCAGCCGTGTCATACCAAAAATTGGGCGTACCGACAGCGATGTTCACTCCGCTGTTTGTGATTGCTCGTACCACAGGCTGGTCAGCACACATCATCGAACAACGCCAAGACGGCAAAATCATCCGCCCATCAGCCAATTACACCGGCCCAGATGATTTGGCATTTGTACCGATGGATGAGCGTTAATCGCTGATTAACCTGACGCCATAGACAAAAGCCACCTAAAGCCCAAGTGTTTTGGGTGGCTTTTTGGATTGTTTTATTTTTATTAGCCAATTTTTTTTGAAATGGGTAAAATGACTAGCCAACACCATCAAAGGAACAATCAATGAACACTACAAATCCAGCCGTTTTGTTTATTCCAAATTTAATTGGCGATACACAACACTTATTTGATGTGATTAACAAAAATACGCCTTGGGATACTCGATTATCAGCACGCAAAACAGCAAGTTTTGGGGTGGCTTATCAGTATTCTAATCTATTTTATCCAAAAACTGCCATGCCTGATTGGTCATTACCCATTCTAGAAAAAATTCAACAATACTGCCATTTTACACCTAATAATTGCTTAATCAATTATTACAAAGATGGTCAAGACCGTATGGGATTTCATTCAGATGATACTAGCCAAATGCAACCCCATACAGGTGTAGCTATTATTAGTTTGGGGGCAGAGCGTGAAATTGTTTATCAAAGAAAAGATAATCGGACGATTGAAACACGCTATCTTTTAACCAATGGTAGTCTTCTATATATGGATGACACAGTACAAGATACATGGCTACACGCTATTTTAAAAGATGATAGCACAACGCCACGTATTAGTTTAACCTTTAGAAAACTTAATAATAATATAGAAGTTTAGTTTATATTTATCATCATAACTTATTGAATTTAATGGTAAATATAAAATAAATCTAAATGGTCATATTGAAATAGATGAGTAATTTTTGAATAACCAACAGGAGTATAGCCAAAATGACTAGCCAATACCGCAAACCCCTAACCGAAAACATTGATTTTTATGATGCTCGTCAAGCCGTTGAAGATGTCAAAGCAGGCAGTTATGATGGCTTGCCTTATACTTCCAAGGTCTTGGCAGAACAGCTTGTTCGCCGTGCCGAACCTGAAAAGTTGGCTGATTATCTAGGTCAGCTCATCAACCGTGAGCAGACACTGGATTTCCCTTGGTACCCTGCTCGTGTGGTGTGCCATGACATTTTAGGGCAAACGGCATTGGTCGATTTAGCAGGTTTGCGTGATGCCATCGCCGAGCAAGGGGGTGACCCTGCCAAAGTCAATCCTGTGGTACCAACTCAGCTCATCGTTGACCACTCATTAGCCGTAGAATATGGCGGTTTTGACCCTGACGCATTTGCCAAAAACCGTGCTGTTGAAGACCGACGAAATGATGACCGTTTCCATTTTATTGACTGGACAAAAACCGCATTTAAAAATGTCGATGTCATTCCAGCAGGTAACGGCATTATGCACCAAATCAATTTGGAAAAAATGTCGCCTGTGATTCAAAATCGTGATGGCGTGGCTTTTCCTGATACCTGTGTCGGTACAGATAGCCATACACCACATACCGACGCATTAGGGGTCATTTCTGTGGGTGTGGGCGGATTAGAAGCAGAAACAGTCATGCTTGGACATCCGTCAATGATGCGTTTGCCTGACATCATTGGTGTAGAATTGGTCGGGAAGCCGCAAGCAGGCATTACTGCAACGGATATCGTCCTTGCTTTAACTGAATTTTTGCGTAAAGAGCGTGTCGTCGGTGCGTATTTGGAATTTTTTGGTGAAGGTGCGGACAGTATGTCTGTTGGCGACCGTGCGACCATCTCCAATATGACACCTGAATATGGGGCAACCGCTGCCATGTTCTACATTGACCAAAATACCATTGATTATTTGACTTTAACTGGTCGTGAGCCTGAACAAGTTAAATTGGTTGAGCAATATGCAAAAACAACTGGTCTTTGGGCAAGTGATATGGTCAAAGCCGAATATCCAAGAGTATTGCGTTTTGATTTATCAACCGTAACACGCAATATCGCAGGCCCTAGCAATCCACACGCACGTGTCTCTACCAGTG
The DNA here is from genome assembly GCF_002894025.1 of Moraxella sp. RCAD0137. Classification (NCBI taxonomy): domain Bacteria; kingdom Pseudomonadati; phylum Pseudomonadota; class Gammaproteobacteria; order Moraxellales; family Moraxellaceae; genus Moraxella; species Moraxella sp. RCAD0137. The sequence continues at coordinate 11,228 of NZ_LTCC01000019.1, read as the reverse complement.
ATTTAAAAGAAAAGGGCATTGCGGTAGCGGCTGAACAACGTGCCCCACTTGATGAAAGTGGCTTAATGCCTGATGGTGCGGTCATTATCGCAGCGATTACGTCTTGTACCAATACATCAAACCCACGCAATACTGTCGCAGCTGGCTTGCTTGCTCGTAAAGCCAATGAGCTTGGTCTGACTCGTAAACCTTGGGTGAAATCATCGTTTGCCCCTGGGTCAAAAGCAGCGGCATTATATCTAGAAGAAGCAGGCGTATTGGGTGATTTAGAAAAATTGGGCTTTGGTATCGTGGCGTATGCGTGTACGACCTGTAACGGTATGTCTGGTGCCCTAACGCCGAAAATTCAACAAGAAATTATTGACCGTGATTTATATGCAACGGCGGTACTTTCTGGTAACCGTAACTTTGACGGACGTATTCACCCCTATGCAAAACAAGCATTCTTAGCCAGTCCGCCACTTGTGGTTGCCTATGCGATTGCAGGCACGATTCGTTTTGATATTGAAAATGATGCGTTAGGGTATGCACAAGATGGTCGTGCAATTTATCTAAAAGATATTTGGCCTTCTGATGAAGAAATTGATGCCTTGGTACAGTCTTCTGTGAAACCTGAACAATTTAAGCAAGTGTATATCCCAATGTTTGATTTAGGTCAGGTTGAACAAGCAGAAAGCCCATTGTACAACTGGCGTGAAATGTCCACTTATATCCGCCGTCCACCATATTGGGAAGGTGCTTTGGCTGCTCCACGCACGCTAACGCATATGCGTCCGCTTGCCATTTTGCCTGATAATATCACCACTGACCATTTATCACCATCTAATGCGATTGTGCGTAATTCGGCAGCTGGGGAATATTTGGAAAAAATGGGCGTACCTGAAGAAGATTTCAACAGTTATGCAACGCACCGTGGCGACCATTTAACCGCTCAACGCGCAACCCTTGCCAACCCTAAATTATTTAATGAAATGGTGTTAAATGATGATGGTTCGGTAAAACAAGGTTCGCTTGCTCGTGTTGAACCTGATGGCAAAGTGATGCGGATGTGGGAAGCGATTGAAACTTATATGAACCGTAAACAACCGCTGATTATTGTCGCAGGGGCAGATTATGGTCAAGGTTCAAGCCGTGACTGGGCAGCCAAAGGCGTGCGTTTGGCAGGGGTTGAAGCGATTGTGGCAGAAGGGTTTGAGCGTATTCACCGTACTAACTTAATTGGTATGGGTGTGTTACCACTTCAATTTAAAGATGGGGTCAATCGTAAAACGCTGAAACTTGATGGTACAGAAACTTATAGCGTGATTGGCAATTTAACACCGCGTGGTGATGTGATTCTTGTGGTTGAACGTGCCAATGGTGAAATGGTTGAAGTACCTGTTACTTGCCGTTTGGATAGCGATGCAGAAGTCAAAACCTATAATGCAGGTGGTGTACTTCAGCAGTTTGCAAAAGAGTTTTTGGCGAATGGGTAAGTTGGAAAATATTTAACTTTCTAACAAAGAAATTATAATTGGTGGGAAAATACATACCCACCAATTATACAGGAGAAAATCATGATTAATTTCCTTAAGTTGGGCAGTATTCTTACCCTATTCAGCGTGCCATTTCTCATAAACACCGCAAATGCTAAATTTAACCACACTGGTGTTCAAGTTGGCAAAACTCTAGAAGGTTGCTACCATAATCCGTGCAGTATTGGAAAAGTGAAGCAATTTAAAATTTTGCAAAAAAGCCCTAATCAAGTAATGCTAGAACTAACAATTTTGGGCGGTAGCAGGGAGTTTAATTCTCGCAAAATTACATGGAATAAAAAACCACATAAAACCTATGTTACCTGCTCAAAGAGCAAGCCATCTATTGGGTTAGAAGGCGAAGTGGATGTTATTCCATTAAATCCTGAATTTGTACCCGGTATGCTATATAACAGTGCTCAATACTATCTACAAGCCTGTCACAACTATTATGGTAGTGCCGAAGATGGCGCTAAGCGATTTGGTTATAATGTAACTTTTTAATTCATAGAACAGTTGACAAACAAACTAGGCAAAAAATCTCAAACTCTTGTCCTATGAAGTTCCCATGCATAAAAGCAATACCCATCAAAAAAACACAAGGAGTAATCATGCAAACATCAGTCAAAGCCACTTATATGCGTGGCGGTACTTCAAAAGGTACATTTTTTAACTTAACCGACTTACCTGAGCGTTGCCAAGTGGCAGGCTCTGCTCGTGATAACTTTTTATTGCGTGTGGTGGGTAGTCCAGACCCGTATGGCAAGCAAATTGACGGCTTGGGTAACGGTTCATCTAGCACATCAAAAGTGGTGATTTTATCCAAATCGGACGTGGCAGGTCATGATGTCAATTATCTATTTGGGCAAGTTGCCATTGACAAAGCGATGATTGACTGGTCAGGAAACTGTGGCAATCTTACCGCAGCGGTTGGCAGTTTTGCCATCATGAATGGCTTGGTATCAGCGGATAAAATTCCTACCAATGGCATTTGTGAAGTCAAAATTTGGCAACAAAATATTGGCAAAACCATCATCGCCCATGTGCCGATAGCGGGTGGTCAAGTACAAGAAACTGGCGATTTTGAGCTTGATGGCGTAACCTTCCCTGCAGCCGAGGTCAAGATTGAATTTATTGACCCTGTGGATAGTGATGGCGATATGTTCCCGACAGGTAATTTAGTCGATACTTTAGATGTGCCTGATGTGGGTACATTTGATGTCACCTTGATTAACGCAGGTATTCCAACGGTCTTTTTGCGTGCCAAAGACTTAGGCTTTACAGGTACGGAATTACAAAAAGACATCAACTCAAATAGCGAAATTTTAGCAAAATTGGAAAAAATCCGTGCCTACGGTGCGGTCAAAATGGGCTTAATTGCCGACATCAGTGATGCCGAAACTCGCCAACATACGCCAAAAATTGCGTGGGTTGCATCTCCTACCGATTATGTGGCATCAAGTGGTAAGACCGTCAAGGCAAGTGACATCAATTTGCTCGCTCGTGCTATGAGTATGGGGCAGCTGCATCATGCGATGATGGGGACAGCTTCAGTTGCGATTGGTACAGCAGCCACGATTGTGGGGACACTCGTCAATGAAGCAGCAGGCGGACAGGCGATGCGTGAGGTGCGGTTTGGACACCCATCAGGGACGCTTTTAGTTGGCGGTCAGTCAGAACTCACTGATGGTAAATGGCTTGCCCGTAAAGTGTCGATGAGCCGTTCGGCTCGTAGGCTTATGACTGGTGAAGTGTGGGTGCCTGCCGATAGTTTTTAATATCAGCGATACATTTGGCGTCAGCAGCGTTGGCTCTGGCGCTTTTTATTGTGCATTGATTGTCGGTGATTTATGTATCGAGCCAAGCTAATAACACATGGGATGGTGCTTTGCCCACGCCGCGCATAAGCCAAAACTCTGGCATTTATCCGACCACTCAGCATATAATAAGCCATCTCCCACACGGTAGCTGTTCATGAATTTACCCACGCTCGATGTCATCATCCCCTGCTATAATGCCGCCGCCACGCTAGATCGTGCTGTGCACAGTGTCCTTAGCCAAACTGCCTGTCGTCATATCATCTTGGTCGATGATGGCTCAAGCGATGACACGCCTACCATCATCACCAAATTATGCCAAGAATTTCCCAAGAAACTCATCAGCTTATCCATGCCAATCAATGGCGGTGTCGCCAAAGCTCGCAACTATGGTGCATTATCAAGCACTGCTGATTTGGTGGCGTTTTTGGATGCCGATGATGCCTATGAGCCGAGTGCACTTGATGTCGTGCCAAGTGTGTTTTATTTTATGCCAAACCTAAGCCTGCTACGCCTTGCCCTGCGTCCTGTGGATTTGGCGGCTCGTTATGCCGAGCATCCTGAATTGGCAAAAGTGTGGGATATTTTGCAGATGACCGTCGGCGGCAATATGATTTTTCGCCGAAGTGTATTTTTGGCGTGTGGTGGCTTTCCCCAAGATGAGCTATTTCGCACGCTTGGCGGTGAAGATGGGGCGCTTGGCATTGCCTTAGCTGAGATGACGGCGGTCGGTACGCTGTTTGATGATACGCACAAAGGCGTCCTGCATTATTGCCGTGATGGGATGCACGCCGAGCGACTGCTTGATGCATATTTATTTGGCAAACATGACCCACGCATCACACCAGACTCTGCCGCCTATGCGCGCACCACCACCGAGCGTATCAAGGCACAATTAGCCGCCATCCGCCCCATCATTAATGAAGATGCCATCGGTCGTCGTCCGCTGATTTTGGAATATGGTAAATGATAGATTTGCGCCACTGCGTTTGTGTGTTACAATTTGATGCAGTGCCCATTGGCTAATTTTCCCATCAAAAAAAGAGTTTATCATGCACCAAATCGACCCTGAACTACTTGCCAAATCCAAACACTGGCGCAACGACATCCACTTTCGCCAAGAAGTGCTTGGCAAGCCGTTTGAATTTACCAGCACTTGGGGGATTTTTAGCCCCGAAAAGTTGGATGAAGGCAGTCTGATGCTGCTTGATTATATTGATTTTAAACAAGATGATAATTCCATCGATTTGGGCTGCGGCTATGGCGTGCTTGGCATGACCGCCGCTCGTGAATGTCCAAACGGTCAGCACCTACTCATCGACAAAGACTTTGTTGCTGTCGAATATGCCAAATTAAACTGCCAAAAAAACGGTCTGACCAACGCTGAAGTCATGCTCTCAAACGGCTTTTATCATGTCGATAAAACTCGTCAATTCAGTCTTGTGATGAGTAATCTGCCTGCCAAAGCCAGTAAAGAGCAGCACTATCTGTACTTACTAGATGCTTACAATGCGATGGCAGATGGCGCTAGATTTTATGTCGTGACCATCAATGGGCTCAGAGATTTTATGAAACGCTCATTCACCGAAGTATTCGGCAATAGTGATAAAATCAAACAAGGCAAAACCTACACCATCACCATGGCAATCAAGGAATAAACTGCCATCCATTCACCAAAGGGACTCTATGAACACTGCCCAACTGCACTGGCAACACAGGCTGTCCACCAAGCGATTTCGATATCATCACGATGGTCAGATATCACTGGCCATCCCCCAAGATACGGATGATAGTAGCCGTACCAATTTTCATATCGACTATGATCGCGTGGTGTTTAGCCGAGCTTTTCGCAGACTGGGTCGCAAAACTCAAGTACATCCCTTTGCCAAATCCGACCACACGCACAACCGCCTGACACACAGTGTCGAAGTCGCCAGTGTCGGGCGTAGTATCGGCAATCATGTTGGCAACGCTTTGCTGCAAGCAGGCTATCTACCTGATGGCTACACACCAAGCAATATCGGCACCGTGGTGCAGGTGGCGTGCCTTGCCCATGACCTTGGCAATCCGCCATTTGGGCATACTGGTGAAGCAGCGATTCGAGAATGGTTTGGCAATCCCAAGCACGCACATTTTTTGGATGGTCTAACGGCTGACGAACGGGCAGATATCTGTACTTATGAAGGCAATGCTCATAGCCTACGCACGGTGCTTAGCCTTGAGATGTACAAAAACCAAGGCGGTATGCGTCTGACTGCCGCTAGTGTCGGTGCGCTGATCAAATACCCTTGGGGTAGCCGTCATCCAAGTGGCAAAGGGCAGAAGTTTAATATCTACCAAAGCGAACTGCCCCTGTTTCATCACATCGCCGATGCCCTTGAATTGCCAACACTCGATGGCAATCGCTGGGCAAGACATCCACTGTCGTATCTGATGGAAGCTGCTGACGACATCTGCTATGCCCTGCTTGATCTAGAGGATGCGGTCGAACTTGGCTTGATTGGCCTAGATGAATTTAGCCAGATTCTAAAGCCACTGATTAACATCGATAAGCTTGCCACCATCAAACACCCCGACCAGCGCTGTGGTGCGATGCGTGGCTCTGCCATCGGTCGTGCGGTCGAAGGGGTGGCAACTGCCTTTATGTCACATCATGATGAGCTGCTCACAGGTGCATTTATGCACAAAGATCTGCTTGCCGTCTGTGATGACGCCATCCAAACCACGCTCAAAAATGCCAAAAAACTCGCCGCCGCCAAAATTTTTCGCCACGACAGCAAGCTTGTCACTGAGATTGCCGCCTTTGGCTGTCTGGGTGCGATATTGGATCTGCTGATTCCTGCCATCCATGCCAAGCATCAAGGCAGTTATCTTAGCACCAAGCATGAGCTGGCGCTTAATTTGCTTAGCTTTGATCAATCAGCCGCTCACACGCTGTATGATGACTATATGAGCGTACTGGATTTTATCTGTAGTCTGACGGATAACACCGCTGCCAGACTGGCTCGTGACATCTCAGGGGTTGGGATGATTTAGGTATTCGTAAATCCAAAACCCGCCCAAATAAAAAAGCTGTTTTGCACCCAAAACAGCTTTTTTATTGATTGAGCCATCAAAACTGTGCTTGTACCCCAATCACGCCTGCTGTGGTAATCTTAAACTCATAACGATTCACCCCCCCCATTCAAAAAACAACACTTTTTATCACAACCCATTCTCATCCGATAGCTGCTCTTAGCATGGGAATATTTATCACTGCTAGAATCATTATCATTTAGATAAAAATAAATTTATTTTTAAAAATATTTCAATTTCTTCAGCTTCGCTTAAGCTTTGGCGGTTATACTGCACACATCCACCAAGCACGGTGGGTTTTTCAAACTACTGACTCTTTTTACAAGGAAACTTTTTATGAAAGCCATCAAAACCATTACCCTAGCCTTGACCGCTATCGTCGCCAGCACCTCTGCCTTTGCTGATGCAACTTGCCAAAGCTACCCACAAAATGAGCGTATTGCACAAAAAAACCTTTGAACAAGCATTGATCAACAAAGGCTTTATGGTCAAAAACTTCAAAGTCAGTGGCAATTGCTATGAACTATACGGCAAAAGCCCAAAAGGCAAAAAAGTCGAAATGTACTTTGATATGAAAACTGGCAAAATCGTCAAAAGCGAAATCGAATAATCGACAACTCTAGGAGAATCATCATGAACACCACCGTCAAAGTCTGGGATTTGTGGGTGAGACTAACTCACTGGACGGTCGCTGTCGGCGTCTTAATTAACTTATTTGAGCTGACCGAAGAAGGTAGCACATGGCATGAATATGTCGGCTATGCGGTGGCAGCGATTGTTGTTTCTCGCTTGATTTGGGGTTTTATTGGGACAAAATACGCACGCTTTAGCGACTTTTTCCCAACACCAAACCGCATCAAAAACCACCTAACATCCATCAGTGGCAACGGTAAAAAACATCTAGGGCACAACCCATTTGGTGCATTGATGATGTTTGCCCTATGGGGCGTCATCATCGGTCTTGGTGTGACTGGCTATATGATGGGCATGGATGCTTATTGGGGCGAAGAATGGTTACAACAGCTGCATGAGCTACTTGCCAACAGCCTGTATGTGCTGATTCTAGTGCACGTGTTATCTGCCATCGGCATGGGTTTTACCCAAAAACAAAACCTTGTCAAGGCGATGATTACTGGTAAGAAGACAGTGCATCATGATCACTGATGGCATCAAACCATCGTCTGCTGACCATCCCCCACAAACGGTACACACGCCTGCCACGCCGTGCAGTCTTGATTTGTCTCACGGCGGATATAATACTCCTCAACCATGCGCGCCTGCTGTTCGATGCCATAAGCAAAAAAGCTTTTACCATCACGCAGTGTATAGCGATATCGACGGTTCAAAAGTGCCCGCCAAAACACCGCCTTACCCTGCTGCGCCTGCCACACATGGGTCAGCTCATGGATGAACCACGCACGCTTGGCCAAGGTTTCACATGAAACATCTATCATCCAGTCATCAGGGTGAAAATAAATATTACCATCTGGTGACACCGCATAGCCTGACAGCACCCACCATGCGGTCTTAAGCTGAATGCTCTCAAGGTCGATGGCATCACCAAACACGCTTTTGGCAAGCTGTTTTTCGCCATCGCTCAAAGCTCTGCTCTGCGGACGAAAAGTAAAAGGATTACTAAACATATGAATTGCTAAACACTGATATGGCTGATGTGCGGATGAATAAAGACTGTCAAATGTGCTAAAATACCACAAACCACAACCAAAACCAACCATCGATGAAACCCTTAGCCGAACGAATGCGTCCCACCACACTTGCCGATGTCATCGGACAGACGCACCTTTTGGGGGAGAATGCCCCTTTGACCAACATCATCCGCCAAGGGTTCTTGCCATCAATCATCTTGCACGGCTCAGCAGGCATCGGCAAGACCACCATTGCCATGCTGCTCGCCCATGCGGTGAATCGCCCCTTTCGCCCCTTATCTGCGGTCAGTAGCGGTGTCAAAGAGCTACGAGAAGTACTCAGTCATGACGATGGACTGTTTCATGAGCCGCCTGTGGTGTTCGTCGATGAGATTCATCGCTTTAATAAAGCCCAACAAGATGCACTACTGCAAGCGGTCGAAACTGGCGAAATTACCTTTATTGGTGCAACCACCGAAAACCCATCATTCAGCGTCAATAATGCACTACTCTCCCGCTGTCAGGTGTATAAGCTACATCCGCTTGAGCCGCATGAAATCACCGCACTGATTAAGCGCGCCATCCAAAAAGACGCCATACTTAAACAAAAACAAATTATTATCAATGATTTAACAGCACTGATTGACCTATCCCAAGGCGATGGACGGCGAGCGCTGAACCTACTAGAGCTCGTCGCAGCCGGCAGTGAGCCTGTGATTGTTGATAATGACAGCGTCACGGCGGTGGCAGGTCAATCCTTGGTACGCTATGACAAATCGGGCGATAATCATTATGATCTAGTATCAGCGATGATCAAATCCATCCGTGGTAGTGATGCCGATGCTGCCTTGTACTGGATGGCTCGGATGCTCACAGCAGGCGAAGATGCCGCCTTTATCGCGCGTCGCCTAGTCATCGCCGCCAGCGAAGATATCGGACTTGCCAACCCAAACGCCCTATTGATCGCCGATACTGCTTTGCGTTCGGTACAGTCAATCGGTATGCCAGAAGCTCGGATTATTCTTGGTCAAGCGGTGGTCTATCTTGCCAATAGCCCCAAATCCAACACAAGCTACAACGCCATCAATGCCGCCATGAAGCTTGCCGAAACCGACCAATCGCCCGTGCCACTACATCTGCGTAACGGTGTCACCAAGCTCATGCAAGCGGACGGCTATGGTGTCGGCTACATCTATCCACACGACTATCCCAATCACTACCACCCACAGCAATACCTGCCAGATGCTCTGCTCGGCACTCGCTTTTATCAGTTTGGTGATAATCAAAAAGAACAAGCCAGCTATGCTTTTATCAATTGGCTAAAACAAGGCAGTACATGAAAATTTCCCAAAATCCACTGACAATCCTTTATAATAACTCAATCACCCCGATATAAACACGATAATCACAACAGGTAATTATTATGACAATGAACAGCATCACCGAGATCATCGAAGACATCAAACAAGGCAAAATGGTCATTCTCATGGATGACGAAGACCGCGAAAATGAAGGCGATTTGATCATGGCGGCAAGCCACATCACCCCTGAAGCGATCAATTTTATGATTACTCATGCGCGTGGGCTTGTGTGCTTGACACTGACTGAAGCGCGTTGTCAGCAGCTTGATCTGCCATTGATGAGTGATAAAAATGGTGCCAAATTCAGCACCAATTTCACCCTATCCATCGAAGCTGCCGAAGGCGTCACCACAGGCATCTCAGCATCAGACCGTGCCACCACCGTGCGTGCAGCTGTCGCCCCCAATGCCAAGCCAACCGACATCGTACAGCCAGGGCATATTTTCCCCATCATGGCAAGAAAAGGCGGTGTCTTGCACCGTGCCGGACACACCGAAGCAGGCTGTGATTTGGCGCGCCTAGCAGGACTTGAGCCAGCATCGGTGATTGTTGAGATTATCAAGCCAGATGGCGAGATGGCACGCCGTGATGACTTAGAAATCTTCGCCAAAGAACATGGGCTAAAAATCGGCACCATCGCTGATTTGATTCAGTATCGCATGGCAACTGAGCAGACAGTGAGCGAAGTTGAGCATTTCCCGATTACCACTGAGTATGGCGAATTTACCGCTTATCGCTTTAGTGAGTTTGGTTCAGATGATGTGCATTTGGCATTTGTCAAAGGCACGCCAACAGCAGGCGGCATCAGCACTGTGCGTGTGCACAGCTTTAATCCGATGAAAGATTTGTTCGGCATCCATACCACAGGTAGTCACTGGACTATCCAAAACGCCCTTGCTGAGATTGCTGACAGCGAGCATGGCGTGCTGGTGTGGATTGGTCATGGTGATGAGATGGGCGTGGCAGATGCATTCGATGCATTAAAGACTACCACCAATCCTAGCAGTCAAAACCACCGTGCGCCCTATCAGACCATCGGTGTCGGTGCACAGATTCTAAAGCACCTAGGCGTAACCAATATGCGCCTGCTGTCAAGTCCAATTAAGTTCAATACCTTATCTGGCTTTGATTTGAACATCGTTGAGACGGTGGATAAATGAGATAAAATAAAACAGCCAGCACGGCTGTTTTTTTACAGTTCTGTAAGGTTGTTAAGCCACTACAACCGAACCCATACCACACTTACACAGCTACAACCCAAAAGGCCAATTATCTTAGCTACAATACACTTAAGGCATAAGTTTGGATCAAATGACGCATGGTTATTTGACTTGCTTATAAAGTAAATTAGGAGTAATAATTATGATTTGGACATTGATTGTTGGTTTTGTTGTCGGTCTGCTTGCTCGCGCCATCAAGCCAGGTGCTGACAGCATGGGCTGGATCCTAACCATCGTTTTGGGTATCGCTGGCGCTTATGTCGGTTCGTTCATCGCTGGCTTGTTTGGCATGAGTGCCAATCAGGGCTTTGGCTATCTGGTGTTCTCGGTGATCGGTGCCATCATCATTTTGTTCATTTATGAGCTATTGACTGGTAAGCGTCGTCGTCTATAATCCTTGGATGTCAATTATCTGATATCTAAAGTCCCTAATAAATGATGAATCATTGATTCTAAAAACAAACCCCGTACCAATGAACCGACCCCCAATTCTTAGACACCAGTTTAAGATTAACGGTTAAGGTTTAATAAAGGACTGAGTTCTGTATTGTACAGGACTCAGTCCTTTTAATTTTACTTTTATTCTATCATGATT
>NZ_LTCC01000018.1:0-30241 GCF_002894025.1 Moraxella sp. RCAD0137 | reverse complement strand
TTTTAGAAGGAGTTGTAATTTTTCAAAAAAGATTGAAAACCATTTTAAAGCTTTCGACTTAACCTTTTTTTACATCAATAATGGCTTCATTTAATGTCAGCATACTTTTTGAAACACCACCCAAGTTTAAAGTCCATTGTGTATTTGGTCATAAAAACACCCCAAAGGTTGTCTAACTTTTGGGGTGCGGTTCAATGCTTGGGTGTTTTTTTGTATCAAGCGCCGATGATTTAAGCGACAGAGGCGCTTAGTGCCATCTCAACATTGCCTGCCACGGCTTTTGAGTACGGACAGACGGTGTGAGTTTTTTCGACCAAGTCCAGTAGCTCATCTTCGCTGATGTCGGTGTTGGTGGCGACGACATGAATTGCGCCAGTCAAGAAGAACTTGTCATCACCTTCTTTATTCAGATCGATGGTGACTTGGACTTCGCTATCAAAGCTTTTGCCAGCGGCTTTTTTGACCAAACCCAATGCCCCATCAAAGCAGGCAGCATAGCCCATGGCGAAAAACTGCTCTGGATTATTGCCATCTTCTTTTGAGCCTGGTGAGACCATGTTATAGGTTTTGTCATCATCAGATAATTTGGCGGTGCCGTTGCGAGCGCCAACGACGGATGCGGTGGTGGTGTAGATTTTAGCCATGACAGATTCCTTATGCTTGTTGTTGGATCCATCGCTGAGACAGTCAGCGACTTGTTTTGATTGTAGCAAAAATCGCTGATCAGCCAAGTAAAAAAATGTAGCCTTTTACTTACGCATTTATCAAACCCGCCAACAAAAAAAAGAGAACCCAAAAGGATTCTCTTTGATTAACCGATAATGATGCAGCGAGTGCTGCAAACAATTATTTGGTTTCAGTAGTAGTTGCAGTAGCAGTACCTGCAGCAGCAGCGCCGTCAGCAGCGTCAACAGCAGCGTCAGCAGCTTGTTCAGCAGCAGCTTGTGCGTTTTCAGCAGTAGCTTCAGCTTGTTCTGCAGCTACAGTGTTACCAGCAGCTTCTTGAGCAACTGCGTCAGCAGCAGCTTGGTTTGCAGTGTCAGCAGCTTGTGCAGCAGTGTCAGCAGCAGCTTGTGCAGTTGAATCTGCAGGTGCAGTGTTTGCAGCAGCTTGTGCGTCAGCAGCAGCTTGGGTAGCTTGTGCAGCAGCTTCTGGAGCTTCTTCAGCTGGCTTTGAGCAAGCAGTTAGAGCTAGAGCAGCGATTAGTGCAGATGCGATTAGTTTAGTTTGCATGATAATCTCCAATTGGGTGGATATTTGACAAAAAATACCTACAGATAGAAGTTGGGTTTTTTTGATAAAACCAACGATCCGTCCATAGGTCGATACAAATTCGTATCAGTATACAACAATTTAGCACAGATAAAAAGATAATTTGTTCAAAATAACCACAAATATGTAACAAAATATATCAGAAAATCTGCTTTGCCACTTAAGCAAGCAGCAATAAAATTGCGTTAAGCTTTCGGTGATGCGGTTATGTTAGCACATATTTTTTCATATTACAATCATATGACAGTAAATTTTGTAAATTTGTGAACATATGTTGCTTTCTAAATAATGCCAAAGCTGATATACCCAACAATTTAGCTTTGGGCTTTTTTGATCATCTGCTCAAAGAACTCTTCGTTGGTCTTAGAATCTTTGAGTCGCTCAAGCAAAAATTCGGTGGCTTGTGAGTCATCCATTGGCTGCATCAGCTTACGCAAAATCCACACGCGACGCAGGGTGTCTTCGTCAAGTAGGCGTTCTTCACGGCGTGTGCTGGATTTTTTGATATTAATTGCAGGGAAGATGCGACGTTCCGCCAAATCACGCTCAAGGGTGATTTCTTGGTTGCCTGTGCCTTTAAATTCTTCAAAAATCACGCTGTCCATCTTCGAGCCAGTGTCAATCAGTGCTGTTGAGATGATGGTCAGACTGCCACCTTCTTCGACATTACGCGCCGCACCAAAAAAACGCTTCGGACGCTCTAGTGCATTGGCATCAACGCCACCAGTGAGTACTTTGCCTGACGAGGGAATCACAGTATTATAAGCACGAGCTAGACGAGTGATGGAGTCTAGCAGGATGATGACATCTTGTTTGTGTTCAACGAGTCGCTTGGCTTTTTCGATGACCATCTCAGCGACCTGAATATGGCGCTGCGGCGGCTCATCAAAGGTCGATGCGACAACTTCACCACGCACAGTACGCTGCATCTCGGTGACTTCTTCTGGGCGTTCATCGATCAGCAGGACAATCAGATAGCACTCTGGATGATTGCGTGTGATGGATTGGGCGATGGTTTGTAGCAGCACCGTCTTACCTGCCTTGGGTGGGGCGACGATGATGGAGCGCTGACCTTTGCCGATTGGGGCAATTAAGTCAATGATACGACCAGTTAAATCTTCGGTTGTGCCGTTACCCGTCTCAAGTACTAGCTGTTCGGTTGGGAATAGCGGTGTCAAGTTTTCAAAAATCAGCTTGTGACGGCTGCGATCAGGGGTGTCAAAGTTGATTTCGCTGACCTTAAGTAGTGCAAAATAACGCTCAGAATCCTTGGGCGGGCGGATCTGACCTGCGATAGAATCGCCCGTTTGTAGGTTAAAGCGGCGGATTTGGCTTGGGCTGACATAGATGTCATCAGGACCAGCTAAATATGAGCCTTCGGATGAACGCAAAAAACCAAAGCCGTCAGGCAAAATCTCAAGGACGCCATCACCATAGATGGCTTCGCCGTTGCGTGCGTGTGTCTTTAGGATGGCAAAAATGATGTCTTGTTTGCGGCTACGAGCCATATTATCAAGACCCATGGCTTCAGCGATGGCAAGCAGTTCGCCAACGGATTTTCGTTTTAATTCGGTTAGATTCATAGATAGGTAGCGTGTAAGAGTAACGCATCCAGATTGGTGCGGATTGATGAATGGCTTGGGATAAAAAAAGAAAAAATGCAATCGAAAGAAGGGGATTGCAGGTGGCATCATATTAAGGGTAAATCACGGCGTTGTCAAGCATTTGTGCATAAAAAGGCGAAATCAAGAAAGCCTGCCTATGCTGACCAAAGGATCACTGATTAGCAGCCAATGAAAAACCCGACTTGATGATCAAATCGGGCAAATCTTAGCAGATGGATTACAGATGCTTATCTAGCAGTGCTGCAAATTCTGATTTTGGACGGCCGCCAACGACCGCTTCAACACGCTCACCGCCTTTGAAAACAAATAGCGTTGGGATGCTGCGGATGCCAAAACGCGCTGCCGATTCTGGGTTGGCATCGACATCGACTTTGACGATTTTGACTTTGCCGGCATAATCATCAGCAAGCTCTTCTAGGATTGGGGCGATTTGACGGCATGGACCACACCAAGTTGCCCAAAAATCGACCAAAACCACTTCATCAGAACCTAGAACTTCAGCATCAAAGCTGGCATCGGTTGCATTTACGATTGACATAATTTTCTACCTTTTCAAAAAAAATTCAAAAAATATATTGGGTATAGCACATAGATGGTCATGATGGCGATAAATTTCAAGCCCTACCGCCACCTGTGATGAAAACACGCCTTTTGGCATCAGTCATGCTATAATAACAGGCTTTATCGCCAAAGGCTTGATGGCGGCGATTGAATTTATCAAAGATACCGATTGATTGAACTGATTATGACCCTAACTGATGCTGATATCGCTCAGATGAATGAGCGTGAAAATAGCCAACCGATTGAATTTTTTCAAGATTTTGTCAAATCCATCACCATTTATGAAGATGATGATATTTGGGTACTGGATAAGCCTGCTGGACTATTGAGCGTCGATGGGCGACTACTCAAGGTCAGCTTGCAATCTCGACTGCTACGAGTGAACCCTGAAGTCAAGCTCATCCACAGACTAGATATGGACACATCAGGCTTGATTATCTTTGCCAAGCACAGTGATGCACAGACGCATATCAGCAAGCAGTTCATTGACCGCATTCCCCAAAAAGAATATCAAGCGGTGGTCATAGGCAGCATCGTGATGGATGATAAAAAAGGCGTCATCGATGTGCCAGTTCGCTATGAGCCATCAACCAAGCCGCGACACATCGTAGATATGCATTGGGATAAGCGCGCCTTGACACACTATGAAGTACTGCATCACGAACTACGCCAAGACAGCACGGGCAAATCGCACCCAGTCACTCGAGTGGCGTTAAAGCCCATCACAGGCCGCAGTCATCAGCTTCGAGTGCATATGGTGCATATCGGCCATGTGATGATTGGCGATCCGATTTATGCCGAAGATACTGCCTTGGCACTCTCGCCACGACTTAACCTACACGCCCACAAACTACGCCTAAAGCACCCCACGCATGGCGTATGGATGGATTGGCAAAGTGATGTGCCATTTTAGCATCATATCCATGCCCAAAAAAATGCCTGTCATCTTGTGGGATGCAGGCATTTTTTTGAACAATCATATCAGTCCAGAGATCAAAGCACACTGATACAAGCGTTTGGCTCGTGCGCCTGTTCCACAAAACACCATCACAGGCTTAGGTAGCTCATTGATTAGCCGAGCAAAGCTTGCCACTTTTGCCTTATCTACACATTCTGAGCCATCAATCGGCAGATGTGCATAGCAAATACCCACAGCTTCGGCACTGTGCTGAATGCTCTTATGGCTTGGCTGATGCTCAATTTCATCATCAAAGCGTAAGTTAATCAGGCTTTTGAAGCCAAGATTGGCAAGGGTTTGGCATTGGCTTGGGTGGATTTGCTTATACAGTGTGATGGCGTGATGAGACATGGCAATTTTCCGCAAATAAATATTCCAAAAATGACTTTATAATCTATGTGATTTTCAATTTTTGAATATATTAGCGAAATCCCAATCGCTTTGCAATCTTGATTTGGCATAAGCTTATGAGTGTTTGAGCGATGCCACCGCCTGATTGACACTCAAAAATACCTGCCCTGACAGCTGTTCAATCACCGCACTATGCCTAAGCACATCCATCACAGGGCCTTTGATTTCGGCAAAGTGCAGCCGCTTAGCTGCTTTGATACATTCTTGATTAAAGTCATAAAGCATCTCTTGGGCGGATAAATCGACATGATTCACCGCTGTCATAATCAGTACAATATCATCAATCGTCTCATCCGCCATCAGCCGAGTCAGCTGTGCGTGCACGGTTTGGGCATTACCAAAATACAGACTCTCATCGATGCGTAATAACAGCAAGCCTGTATAAGTCGTCGCCGTATGCCGATGGATATTGCGAAAATGCTCGCTGTCGCCCACTCGTCCCAACACGGCGATATGCACTTGGTGTGTGCGATATACCATCATCGCAAAACTGGCAAGCAGACCAACCACCAAGCCAACATTGAGCCCAAAGATGATCGCCGTACCAAAAGTCAATACAAAGCATAAAGCATCCGCTTGATCGTATCGCCACGCATCCATCAGTGTCTTGGTATCAATCATACTAAAGACTGAGCTGATAATCACCGCCGACAAAATGACATAAGGCAGTCCTGCCAAATACTGACCAAAAAACAATAAAATCAATAAGATACCAACAGCACAAATGAGCGATGCCAAAGGCGAATTGGCGCCCACCGATAAGTTGAGACTGGTGCGAGAAATCCCACCTGCCACCACAAAGCCACCAAACAGTCCACTTGCGATATTGGCAAAACCAAGCCCTTTCATCTCTTGGCTGGCATCATACGATTCGCCACGCACTCTGGCATATTGTGCTGAGATGGTGCTACTTGAGATAAAAGCAATCAAGGCAATCAATAATGCTGATGGCAACAGCTCAATGAGCGTATTGATGCCAAATATCGGCAGTTTTGGCATCATAAGGCCTGCCGGTGGTGCATCCAACACTCGCACTCCAAGCTCGCCAAGCTGATACTGCACGCTCAAATAAATGCTACAGGTAACCAAAAGAATCACAAACAGCCGATTGCCAAAGCCCATCAGCCGTGTCGGTAGCCAACCCCACACCCACCGCTCGCCATAGCGACTGATGATGAGCAATGCCAACGCCCCAAGTCCAATCGCCAAGGTGAGCTGATGAATCGGCTGAGTATTTTGATAGATGCTGGTCGTCAGTGAAATCAGGCTATCGGTATTGATATTGATGCCCAGCAGATTCTTAAACTGACTGATGATAATCAGCACCGCTGAGCCGCTGATAAAGCCTGCTGCCACACCACGACTGACGAACTGCATGATCCAGCCCAAGCGAATCAGGCTGCCCAGCCACAAAATCACCCCAACCATCAATGCCAAGGTGGTGGCAAGTGAAACATACTGCAAGCTACCCGTGGCATAGTTTGATAAAGCACCAGCGGTCATGATGGCGGTGATGGCGACAGGCCCAACGGCTGAGACACTGCTTGAGCCGATATAAGCATAAACCATCACAGGTACGATGGACGCATACAGACCCATGATGGGTGGCAAGCCTGCTAGGGCAGCATAGCCTAGGCTTTGGGGAATGACAAGCACCGCCATCATCAGTCCTGCATAGACTTCAGGGATGGCGGTGCGAGGTGAGTCGATGAATTGCAAAACCCAGTTGGGTAGTAGATTTTGCAATCTCATGGATTATTCTCCGTAGATTTTGATACCTTGAGCAAAGGCACAGCCTTTTTGGCGAGCGGTGACGATCATCGCATCATGCTCACCGTATAGGCGAGATAGGGTATTTTGCTTGGTGGCACGCTGACTGCTGCCACTACCCATGCCGAGACTGATGGTTGGATAGATGCCATGACGACCGCCAGTGATGCCGATGCCAACACCTGTTGATGATAGGCCAATTTGTTGGTTTTGAGTTTGTTCAACCAATTTGGTGACACGATTGACTTCTGATTGCAAGGTATTGCAGTCATAGTTTTGGTAAGTCGTTGGATTGACATATTGCGGAGCAACTTGACCTGTGGTGGCACAGCCTGCCAAAACAGTCGTAGCAGCGATGCCTGCGATGAATAATGCTTTCATAAACACCTTTTGATATCAAGGAAAAAACGCTTGGTACGCATATTAAGCCTACCAAGCCAACACGGGCAAAGCCCAAAAATAGTTAACGGCGGGACGCACACAGCGGACTGTCAGGCGCCTGCGTCATGCCTGCCCACTCATCAGGCGTATAAGCATGAATCGCCAACGTATGCACCGTACCGCCATTGGCTGTCAGGTACGGGGCGACTTCGGCATAGACTTTTTGATGGCGAGCAGCCAAACGCAGCCCATCAAAGGCTTGACTTACAATCACCAATTTAAAATGGCTTTCTTTGCCCTCAAAATACCCTGCGTGCATCTGGCTTTCATTTTCTAGCGTCAGATGGGTGGGGCTAAGGCTAGCCATCGCAGATTGTAGGGCGGTGGTGGTGTTTGTCATCGTCAGTCTCGGCTTGGTCGTATTAGCGTTTTGGGGCGGCTTCGTACAGCGGCATCACTGTCGGCACCAAGGCTTGTAAGTTACTGATGCGGTTAGCTGAACTTGGGTGCGTACTCAAAAACTGCGGCATTGAACCACCGCCTGATGCTTGCATCTTTTGCCATAGGCTGATCGCGGCATTAGGGTTGTAGCCTGCACGCGCCATCAGCTCAAGCCCGATGCGGTCAGCTTCGGCTTCTTGGGTGCGTGAGTGCGGCAAGTTCAGACCCAAATCGCCTGCCAAGCCAACCAACTGTGCTTGACCGCTGGAGAGTCCAAGGGCGCTGGCAGCGATACCGATGGCACTCGAGGTGGCGACGCCGCGACTGGCTTTTTCGCGTGAATGTTCGCGCAGTGCATGCGCCATCTCATGACCCATGATGGCAGCGATCTCAGCATCGGTGAGGTTTAGACGCTCGATGATGCCAGTATAAAAGACGATTTTGCCACCCGGCATCACATAGGCATTGATTTGATTGTCGGTGATGGCATGTACTTTCCAATCCCAGCTGGTGGCATCGGGGCGCAGTACAGCAGTCTGTGGAATCAGATGATTGGCGATGCGGCGCAGACGCTGCACTTGGGCGTAATTGGTGTCAAGCTTGCCCTTAGCGCGCGCAGCATTGATGGTCTCAAGATACGCTTGGTTTGAGAGTTGTAGAATCTGTTGACTTGACACGAGTAACAGCTGCTTGCGATCAGCACCGACTGCGCCTGCGCTTGTCGTGCTGCTACAGCCAGCAATGGGCGCGATCGCCGCTGCCGATAAAGTGACAGTCAGTAGGCCTTTTTTGAGTGTATTCATCGTCATCATCCTTTTTATTTGCCATATGGGCAAGCATCACTGAGTTCATCATACAGATGAACGGTTGTTATCTATTGTAGCGATTATAAACCAAAGCCTGTCATAAATCCTAGCCAAAACAACAAAAATTCACAAATTTATCCTCTGATTCCACAGAAAGATCTTGTGATGGCTGAAGTCTGATCTTGGTAATCTTGCGTGGCGGGGTGTTGTCATAAAACTGTCATCTAATTTTCACAAAACCGTCATTGATCAGTCATCAAATCGTCATCTGATCTCACTAAAATACGCTTAACTTTAGTGATAACCTCCTTTTTAATTATCCAACTTTATTCATGGAGTCATGATGAAAACCAATCTAAAACTGATCAGCTTGTCTGTCGTTGCAGCCATCGCTTTGAGCGCTTGTGGTAATAACAACACTGCACAACAAACAACCACAGAGCCAGCACCAGCCACCGCCGCACCTGCTGACAGCGCCCCTGCTGCCACCGAGCAAGTCGCCATCAATATCACTGGCGCAGGCGCATCATTCCCACAGCCTATTTATGCTAAGTGGTCAGCGGATTTCCGTGCAGCCACCGGCGGCCAAGTGAACTACCAGTCTATCGGTTCATCTGGCGGCATCAAGCAAATCATCGCCAAGACCGTTGATTTTGGTGCATCGGATGCGCCATTGACAGTAGAAGAGCTGACCGCAGAAAATCTGGTACAGTTCCCAACTGTCATCGGTGGCGTCGTCCCTGTGGTGAACATCGATGGCATCGAGCCTGGCGCACTAAAATTAGATGGCGAGACTTTGGCGAATATCTACCTTGGTAAAATCACCAAGTGGAATGATGCTGCCATCACTGCCCTAAATCCAGAGTTGACCTTGCCAGATGCTGACATCACCACGGTATTTCGCTCAGATGGTTCTGGCACGACCTTTAACTTTACCGATTATCTAAATAAAGTCTCGACCGACTGGGCAAGCTCGGTGGGCGTAGATAAAGCCATCAAATGGCCAACCGCTGCATCAGGTGCTGCTGGTAAAGGTAACGAAGGCGTGGCAAGCTATGTTGGCCGTATCAAAAATTCAATCGGCTATGTTGAATATGCCTACGCCAAACAAAATGGCATGGCGCATGTGGCACTGAAAAATGCTGCCGGTGAATTTGTACAGCCATCAGCAGACAGCTTTGCGGCCGCTGGTGACATCGACTGGTCACAAGCACCTGGCTTTAACCAAGTCTTGACCAACTCAGCGACCGCAGGCGCATGGCCAATCGCTGCTGCCACTTTTATCATCGTACACAAAAACCCAGAAAACCCAGA
Organism: Moraxella sp. RCAD0137; assembly: GCF_002894025.1. Lineage (NCBI taxonomy): Bacteria > Pseudomonadati > Pseudomonadota > Gammaproteobacteria > Moraxellales > Moraxellaceae > Moraxella > Moraxella sp. RCAD0137. The sequence goes on along the minus strand of NZ_LTCC01000018.1, from coordinate 20,702 downwards.
GCAAGTCGCTGGCGTACTGAAGTTCTTTGACTGGGCTTACACCAATGGTGATCAGTCGGCACTGGATCTGGATTATGTTCCATTCAGCGATCAAGCGGTGAGCCTATTTAAGGCCAGCTGGAATGAGATCAAAGATGCCAATGGCAACGCTGTGTACGCACAATAATCCATAATAAATGATCACAATGCGGCTTGTCGTCAGACAGGCCCATTGTCTAAGTGGCAAATCAGTCAGAGGATTTACAGGAAATTTCCACATGACCAACCAACAATCAGCCCTGATGAATAAGCTTGCGCGCCAAAAGCGTCTGGATGGCGCCTTTGTGTGGACGACCAAGCTGTCAGCATTACTGGTGCTTTTGACCTTAGGCGGTATCATGGTATCGCTGGTGATCGGGGCGCTGCCGAGCATTCGTGAGTTTGGCTTTAGTTTTTATACCAGTAGTAATTGGGATCCCGTCGCTGGTGAATTTGGTGCCTTGGCGCCGATTTATGGCACGCTGGTGACCTCGATCATCGCTGTGGTGATCGCTGTGCCAGTCAGCTTTGGGATTGCGGTGTTTTTGACTGAGCTTTGCCCAAATTTTTTGAAAAAACCGCTGGGCATCGCCATCGAGCTGCTCGCTGGCATTCCATCGATCATTTATGGCATGTGGGGTTTGTTTGTGTTCGCCCCTTGGTTTGGTGAAACAGTGCAGCCGTGGTTGATTGATAATTTGGCAAGCTTACCAATCATCGGCCAAATGTTCGTGGGCGCACCGATTGGTATCGGTCTATTTACCGCAGGTCTTGTGCTTGCCATCATGATCATTCCATTCATCGCAGCCACCATGCGTGATGTCTTTATGGTGGTGCCAGATATGCTCAAAGAATCGGCCTATGGCATGGGCGCGACGACTTGGGAGGTGGTGACCAAAGTGGTGCTGCCTTATACCAAAGTCGGCGTCGTTGGTGGCTTGATCTTGGGTCTGGGTCGTGCACTTGGCGAGACGATGGCGGTGACTTTTTTGATCGGTAATACCTTTAACATCAATGCCAGCTTGTTCACCTCAGGTGTCTCGATCACCTCGGCGCTGGCCAATGAATTTGCTGAAGCCTCTAGCGAGATGCACCTGTCATCGTTGCTGCATCTGGGGTTGATTCTATTTGTGATCAGTTTCATCGTTTTATCAGCATCGAAGCTGATGCTGATGAAAATTGACAAACAAGCTGGAAGATGAGGATAAGTACCATGATTAGTGAAAAATCGGCATTCACCAGCCGCATTCATCTACCAAAATATCATCGCCGCCGTGCCATGAGCCGCATTGCCATGAGCCTGACAGCGTTGGCGATGGTGTTTGGCTTGTTTTGGCTGGCTTGGATTTTGGTGACTTTATTTGCCCAAGGCATTCAAGGCTTGATGACGATGCCTGTATTTAGCCTAGATACGCCACCACCGATGGCAGAGGGTGGTCTTAGAAATGCCATCGTCGGTTCGGTGATGATTTCATTTGCAGGCCTTGCGCTGGGTACGCCGATCGGGATTTTGACAGGTGTGTACTTGGCAGAGTTTGATCAAGGTGGCTGGCTTGGTCGTGCCACGCGTTTTATGAATGACATCCTGTTATCAGCGCCATCGATCGTCATCGGCCTATTCGTGTTTGCATTGATGGTGCAAGGGCGCGGCTTTTCGGGCTGGGCGGGCGTTGTGGCGTTGGCCATCATTGTCATCCCTGTGGTGATTCGTACCACCGAAAGCATGCTGCTACTGGTACCGAATAATTTGCGCGAGGCAGGCTATGCATTGGGCGCACCCAAGTATAAATTGGTCGGCTCGATCACCCTAAAATCAGCCAAAGCAGGCGTCATCACAGGTGTGCTATTGGCCTTTGCGCGCATCGCAGGCGAGACAGCACCGTTATTGTTCACCGCGCTTAATAACCAATACTTTAGCACAGACATGTCTCAGGCGATGGCAAACTTACCAAACACCATTTACCAATTTGCCATGAGTCCTTATGAAAATTGGCATGCGCTGGCTTGGGCGGCGGCTTTATTGATCACTTTTGCGGTGCTGCTATTGAATATCATCGCCCGTGCATTGTCCGCCAAAGCCCATTAATTCAGCCATAGCGATGCCCGATTTGGGATCGAATTTAGCATACCGTTTGAGGAAAATTATCATGAATACATTCAACCAAAGCATCAATCCTACCATGAATACTTTGTTTACAGGCAGTCAAGTTGACAGCAAAAACCAAATCCAAACTCAAGAGCAGACTGCCGCCAAGGTGCAGGTGCGTAATTTGGACTTTTATTATGGTGATTATAAGGCGCTTAAAAACATCAACTTAGACATCGCCGACAAAAAAGTCACCGCATTTATTGGGCCATCAGGCTGTGGCAAATCTACCTTGCTTCGCACCCTAAACCGCATGTATGATCTGTATGCTGGCATGCGTGCCACTGGCGAGATCATCTTAGATGACCAAAACATCCTAGACAGTCGCATCGATGTCAATTTGCTGCGTGCACGCGTCGGTATGGTATTCCAAAAGCCAACGCCATTTGCCATGTCAATCTATGACAATGTGGCTTTTGGCGTAAAATTGTATGAAAATTTGTCAAAGTCTGAGCTGGATGACCGCGTGGAATGGGCACTACAAAAATCAGCACTGTGGAATGAAGTTAAAGATAAGCTGAAAAAGTCTGGCCTGTCGCTCTCAGGTGGTCAGCAGCAGCGTCTGTGTATCGCGCGTTCTGTTGCTACCCGTCCAGAGGTTTTGCTACTCGATGAGCCGACATCGGCACTCGATCCGATCTCAACAGGCGCCATCGAAGAGCTGATCCATGATCTTAAACAAGACTACACCATCGCCATCGTCACGCATAACATGCAACAAGCCGTGCGCTGCTCGGACTACACCGCTTATATGTATTTGGGTGATATGATCGAGATGGGCAAAACCGAACAAATCTTCAATGCGCCAAAAGTGCAGGCGACCGCTGACTACATCGCTGGCCGCCATGGCTAATCAGCTGTAGCAGCATCCGAAGTTTTTTTGCCAAGCGCACTCGGTTCAATGGGATCGAGTGCCGCATCTGCCAACCTTAAAACCAGATTCATACAAATCCTCATTGATGGCTGTCAGGAAAGAAGATTTATGCTACAATCTACCCGATTTCATACACAAAAACCTTATTTGTTGTATCCAAAGGATATGTTAGGGAGTCTGCCCTCTATGAGTGCAAAAATCTTGGTTGTGGAAGATGAGCCTGCTATCAATGAGCTGATCGCCAATACACTGGAGCTGTCGGATTTTTCGGTGGTGCAGGCGTTCGATACCCAAGGCGCTTATATTGCCGTCGTTGATGAGGCGCCAGATTTGATCTTACTTGATTGGATGATGCCGCATGGCGAATCGGGCATCGATTTTGCGCGCAGGCTCAAAAAAAACCCAACCACCGCCGATATTCCCATCATCATGCTCACCGCCAAAGGTGAGGAGGATAATAAGGTCTATGGCCTAGATGCTGGCGCTGATGATTATATCACCAAGCCATTTAGCACGCGTGAGCTGATCAGTCGCATCAAGGCGGTGCTGCGTCGCACGGGCGCTGGCATGGGCAAAGAGTCGATGCAGGCAGGCAACCTCACCATCAATACCGCAAGTCAGCGCGTGATGGCCGATGGCGAGGAGGTGGTGATGAGTAGCACCGAATATCGCTTGTTGTGCTTTTTTGTGACACATGCCGAGCGCGCTTATACCCGAGCGCAGATCTTAGATGCTGTCTGGGGCGGCAATGTGTATATCGATGAGCGTACAGTCGATGTGCATATCAGACGCCTGCGTAAGCTGTTGGCGCCGTTCGGTGCTGATACGCTGATCCAGACGGTGCGCGGCACAGGTTATCGCTTTTCGGATCAACGATGATGCGCCAAGCTGATGTCGATTTTAAGCAAGTCTTACACGCACTCAATGATGGCATCACCATCATCAATACGACTGACTGGGCGATTGATTTTATCAACCAAACTGCCAGATCGCTCTTGGGTATTACAGATGATGATCTGATGTCTGGCATCGATTATTTTGGGGCGGATTTTTGTCAGCAGATTGGTCGATTGACTGCGACCGAGCCATCATTAACTCTCTACCAACATCAGGATCTGACAGGCAGCTTATTGCAGCTGACTGCGGTTTATCTGAACCAATCCCAAGTCAGCATCGTCATCAAAGATCACACGCGCATGCAGCAGCTTGAGCAGATGCGCACCGACTTTGTGGGCAATGTCTCGCACGAACTGCGTACGCCATTGACGGTGATCTTGGGTTATCTTGAAAATTTCACCATGGCTGAGGACATTAAGCCTGCATGGATGCGCGGCCTAAAGCTCATGCAAGAGCAAGCGGTACGCATGAATGATCTGATTAACGATCTGCTCATGCTATCTCGCCTTGAAAGCGATGAGACCAAGCCGATGATGGCAGTGAACATGCCGCGCCTGTTGATGCAGGTATTTGATCAAGCTCAAGCCAGCAATCAAGCAGGACATCTGATCGATGTGCATCTGGACACCGATAAGAACATCCTAGGCATCGAGGCGTATCTGTACAGCGCGATCAGTAATCTGGTACTCAATGCCATCAAATACACGCCAGCGGGTGGGGAGATTGACATTATTTATGAGGAAGTGGGTGCAGAGGTGCATTTGAGCGTGACGGATAATGGCATCGGCATCAGCGAGGAGCATGTCGGCAGGCTTACCGAGCGATTTTATCGTGTGGACAGTGGGCGCAGTCGTGCCACAGGCGGCACAGGGCTTGGGCTTGCCATCGTCAAACATGTGCTTAATAAGCACAATGCCAGACTGCAAGTCATCTCAAAAGAGGGGCAAGGCTCGACTTTTCGCATCATCTTCCCAAGCAGCCACATCATCAGCACACAGACACAGGCGATATGACTCATGCCGTTATCAGACACCCAACGATTTGCCGCTGTTGATATCGGCTCTAACAGCATTCATTTGGCCATCGCAGAGCGACACGGTGATCAATTAAAGCGCGTGGCATCGATGAGCGAAAAAGTGCAGCTGGCGATGGGGCTTGATGCGCACAATCAGCTGTCGCCTGCGGTGATGGAGCGCGGCTTTGAGTGCTTGCAGCGCTTTGCTGGCAGACTTGGGGATGTCAACAGCGCGCATCTGCGTGTGGTGGCGACCAACACCCTACGCCGTGCGGCAAACAGCCAAGCTTTCATCGCGCATGCCAATGATATTTTGCCTGCACCCATCGAGATCATCTCAGGGCGCGAAGAAGCGCGGTTGATTTATTTGGGTGTAGCGCATACTTGTCCGAGTAATAAGCAGCGACTGGTGGTGGACATCGGCGGCGGCTCAACTGAGCTGATCATCGGCCAGAATTTCACACCACTGTTGACCGAAAGCACCCAAATTGGCGCAGTCAGCTTTAGTCAGCAGTTTTTTGGGGATGGGGTGATCAGCGCATTGGCTTTTGAAAAGGCGATTTATGCCGCCCAAAAAGAAGTCATCAAATTCGCCAGTCTATATAAAAAAACAGGCTTTGATGAGGCATTGGGTTCATCAGGCACCATCAAGACCATCGGACAGGCGCTGGCTGGCTTTGGCTTGGGTGAAGAGATCACGCTGGCAGGTGTCGAGCAGCTCAAAGCCTCACTCATCGCCTGCGCGCATGTCAATGAGATTGAGATGGAGGGCGTAAAAGCACATCGAAAGGCCATTTTCCCAGCAGGCGTGGCGATTTTATTGGCGATCATGAAGGTCTTTGGGATTCGTCTTTTGCGTTATTGTGATGGTGCGCTGCGTGAGGGTGTGATGTATGACATGTTGTCACGCATGGATTTTCATGATGTGCGTGATGACAGTGTGGCGGCGATTATTGATCGCTTTGGGGTGGATAAAAAACAAGCCAAACGCGTCGCCAAAACCGCCGCTCAACTATTTAATCAAGTCCAAAGCACCCTGTCGCTGCCAGCAGACGGCGAGCAAATGCTAAAAAGAGCAGCGCTTTTGCACGAAGTGGGCTTGGCCATCGGTCACAGCGGCTATCATAAGCACGGCAGCTATCTGCTTAGGCATGCCGATATGGCAGGGTTTTCTCGCACCGACCAAGAAAAGCTGTCACTGTTGGTGCGCTATCATCGCCGAGCCATCAATATGGATGACTGCGATCGGGTCATCAAAGCTGGTGGCGTGGCATTATCCTATCTGGCGCTACTATTGCGGCTGTCAGTGGTCGCCAATTATGGCCGCTTTGAGCTGAGTAAGCAGCAGATACAGCTTGCCGTCGATGATAAGCGCTGGCGCATCACTGTCAAGATTGATCGGCCTGAGCATCAAGCTTGTGTCATCAACATCCAAGACGAGGCGCATTGGTTCGCCAAATGGGGCATTGAGCTGACTGTGATGGGCGCTTAATCTTGCCGCATCACGCTGCAAGCCAATAATTTTGAAAAATTTTCCAAAAAAATTAAAAAAATGCTTGACGCGTGATAATTATCCTGTATAATACGCACCCATACAGCGAATGCTGATCAGCGGGAATAGCTCAGTTGGTAGAGCACAACCTTGCCAAGGTTGGGGTCGCGAGTTCGAATCTCGTTTCCCGCTCCAAATTTTAAAAAGTCCAAATCGAACGGTTTGGGCTTTTTTGTTGTTTAAAACTACAAACACCCTGACTACCCAAGACCTGATAGCCACCGAATACAGCCAAAACAAAGGCTTTGACATCAATGTGGACCTGACACTAACAAGGTGATACCAAGGCATCTGGCATTGTACCAGTACAGGGCGATGAACATATTAGAATTGCTGGTACCAGATATAATCGAGGGCTGGAGTTAACAAAGGAAGAAATTATGCAAAATACCTCATACGCAGACAGTATCTTAAAAAGAAAGTCCAGAATAAAAGAGTTGATAAAATGAAAATAATCAATACTGTATTGTCTATTTGCATTTGTTTTCTTATATTTTTCTTTCTAAATAGGTATGATTCTTGGGGTATTTCCGAGGGAATATGTATTTATCAGGACAGCTCCGTAGGTGTCGCCCTACTGTTATCCTCTATTTTGTTTTTGTTAAATTTTTTATTTTTCTTATTTTGGTTTTTCTTTAAACGCAAAAAATCAACCACCAACATTATATTTATTGTTGTCTCTATTTGTCTTTTGATGTATTGGCATCCTGTAACGTACAACTATTCAATAGATGCTCTATTAAAATACACCAATATCCACATAGAACAACTTGGTGGAGTTGCTAGATGTGAATTGCAACGCAATAATGACGTAAGGTTATATGAGTCGCAGAAACCCTAAACCACGAAATATTCCATCATAATCATCAAGGCGAAACTGCCGCCACAGTTATGGGCAAAACGGTGATTTGGCGTATAATATCGGCACCAGTCTTAACATTGATGTGCACCATTATAATATTCCCAGACGCCCCATTAGAGGTTATACTACCACAAACTAGGAGTAATCTCTCATGACAAAACAGCGTAAGCAGTACAGCAAAGAATTTAAACTAGAAATGGTCAAACCCATAGAAGAACAAAATCAGCGTGTTGTTGATATTGCTAAGCAAATCTGTTTCAATGGTGCGCCGTGCGCACCCTACGCACTGACTCGCACATAACCTACTTTTTGGCCTTTTACTTTTTACGCCCCAAATGGATAAAAATGAACAATTCCGTAAATTATAAATCTTTAATACCAAAGTTACAAGTTACTTATGATTAAAAATCATTTAAATGTTACATGTTTTTAAGAACTTTTAGATTGTTACTTTAGGGTATACTTTAAAGTTACACAAAACATCTATATGAAGACTAAAGTCCAAATTAGTGTTTATGTTGGTTCAATGTATTACATTTCGTATTTTCTATTTGTAACGTAATTTCAGTAATATTATGATTATGTTTTAGAACTTCTAAGGCCTTTTGATAGAGTTGATCTGTATTGCTATTCGGAGCAACCAAATGAGCAGTTAAATGAATATTTTTTGAGGATATAGCCCAGACTTTCAACTGATGAATCCCTTCAACGCCCTCTAGCTTCAATAAATCATTTCTTAACGACTCAATATCAATCTCATCAGGAACTCCTTCAAGCAGAATATTAATACTTTGTTTTAATAAAATCCAAGTTCGAGGTAAGACCCAGAAGCCAATTAACACAGCGATTACGGTATCAACCCACATCCACTGGGTAAAATAAATAACTATTCCTCCGATAATCACGCCTATCGATCCTAGAGCATCACTAAGAACTTCTAAATATGCACCTTTTATATTTAGACTTCCTTCAGCACTAGCAGAAAGGATTTTCATTGAAATCAAATTTATGACCAAACCAATGACCGCGACAATCATCATTTCAACACTTTGAATTTCAGCAGGGTTCGTAAAACGTTGATAAGCTTCATATACAATATATATTGCTACCACAAAAAGCATCACCGCATTAAACAGAGCCGCTAAAATTTCAAATCGCTGATAGCCAAAAGTTCTTTTATCATCTGCGGCTTTTTTACCAATTTTGATAGCGGCAAGAGCAATAGCTAAAGCGGCTACATCAGTAAACATATGAGCTGCATCAGATAACAAAGCCAAACTTTGGGTAATAAAAGCAGCGACAACTTCTACTATTAAAAAAGTAGTCGTTAAACCTAAGGCAACCATTAACTTCTTACTATTTTCTTCAGTAACAACCGCATGGCTATGATCATGATGTTCTGACATAAAATATTTTCCTTATTCTATTTATGATGAGCAGTACAGTAGGGTGTGCACAGCGCACCATTACCCTGATTATGTCCTGATAAAAAAATACAGGCAATACTCAGTATCACCTGCACATGTCTTTCATCATTTTAATTGCTTGGTGCCAAAGATCTTATCACCTGCATCACCCAGACCTGGGATGATATAACCATCTTCGTTTAGGTGGCTGTCTAGAGCAGCGGTGTAGATTTTGACATCAGGGTGTGCTTCATTAACCAAGCGCACGCCTTCAGGGGCAGCCACAAGCACTAGGGCTTTGATGTTGGTGCAGCCGTGTTTTTTTAGCATATCGATGGTGGCGACCATGCTACCACCCGTGGCCAGCATCGGATCTAGGATCAGGGCAGGGCGGCGGTCGATATCATTGACGAATTTCTCAAAAAATGGCACAGGCTCCAGCGTCTCTTCATCACGCTGTAGTCCGACGACAGAGATTTTGGCAGTCGGTAGCAGATCCAGCACACCATCAAGCATACCCAGACCTGCGCGCAGGATCGGCACGACGGTGACGGTTTTGCCTTTGATTTGTTCGCCAGTGGTCTCACCGCACCAGCCTTGCATGGTGAAGGTTTCGATTTCAAAATCGCGACTGGCTTCATAGGCCATCAAGCGACCCAACTCATTGGTCAGGGTGCGAAATTTATAAGTACTGGTGTCTTTTTCGCGCATCAAGGAAAGCTTGTGGCGCACCAAGGGATGGTCGATGACATGGATATTTAACGAGGTGGTCATAATGTTGCCTTAATAATCATTGACCGCCATCAGTCGGCGGCGTTGCTGCTAATGATACCAACTTTCCCAACAAATTGCACCCTCTGTTTGCTTGCGCGTCGGCATCAACGACCAAGGCTGTGGATCTGGCACGGTCATTTATCCAAGCGCAGATCGCCTGCCTTGATCCAGCCTTTTTTATAAAAAATCTGAGCAATCAGCCAAGTCAGCAGCGCAGGCAGTAGCAGATGAAAGGCGAAGATCAGTCCCCAAGTGCCGAGCGTCGCACCCATGGCATCGAGCGTACCGATCTGGCCGACCAGCCCGCTGGTACCCATGCCAGCCCCTGAGGGGATGTTGGTCATGCCAAACATCGCTGTGGCAAAGGGCGCTAGCAGAGCGCCTGAAAGCGTTGGCGGCAGCCAGATTTTTAGGTTTTTTAGGATGTTGGGCATTTGGATCATGCTGGTGCCAAGACCGCACGCCATCGCACCGCCGATGCCATTATCCCGATAACTCATCACCGCAAATCCGATCATCTGAGCCGCGCAGCCCACCGTCGCCGCGCCTGCTGCCAGACCGCCCAAACCCAAGCTAATGGCGATGGCAGCACTGGAGATCGGCAGGGTCAAAATCAGCCCCATCGCCACCGCGACGACGATGCTCATCACGATCGGTGATAATTCCACCGCCCACATGATAAACTCGCCCAAAGACACCATCATCTGATCAATGGCAGGACTGATAAAGGCCGCGACCGCCATGCCGGTGATGAGCGTGGTGGCAGGCGTGACGATGATGTCCAGCGGTGTGGTGCGATGCACAAATTTGCCGAACTCAGCACCGATCAGTGCCGCCACGAATGCACCCACAGGCCCACCCATTGCCGCGCCTGCAAAGCCAGTGGTGATCGAGGTGAACAGCACCAAAGGCGGTGCTTTTAGGGCATAAGCCACGCCTGCACCGATGGCAGCACCCATCAAGCTTTGGGCTTGAGTGCCGATGTCGATGAGCCAAGGCAGATTTGTCCATGTGCCGATGTTTTTGATGATCAAGCCCAAAATCAGCGAAGAAAACAAACCCAGCGCCATAAAATTAAGCGCCTCGATGCCGTATCGCTGCCATGAGATGACGATGTTTTGTTGTGCCAGATGGGTTTTGAGTGAAAAATTTGCCATGATAAATCCTTTGTGAATCGAGGGCAGTTGCTCAAAATTTGCTTAAAATTTGTACATTATAAGGCAAATTTCCCAAAAATGTGCATTAATTCTGACAAATTTTTGTTGATGGATTTTGTGCTGATGGTCGCACAAAATGTCAAATACGCCCTTAATTTTCTGCTAAAATAACAGCTTTTGATGACTTTTTAATGACTTTTTGATGGCGATCAATAATGACAAAACAGACAAAACAAGCAGATGCTGTGGGCGCACTTGATGACAAGACGGCAGCTGACATCATCGATCAGATGCGTGCTTTAATCGATGTCCTAAAAAGACACAACCATGCCTATTATGTGCTAGACAACCCGACCATCAGCGATGGTGAGTATGACGGCTTAAGACGACAGCTGATCGCCCTTGAGACTGACCATCCCTCACTGATCCAAGCAGATAGCCCGATACAGACGGTGGGCGGTGAGCCGTTGCCGTTTTTTACGCAGGTAGCACATGATATTCCGATGTTATCATTGGGTAATGTGTTTGATGCTGAGGATTTGGCAGGTTTTTTGCGTCGTGCCAATGAGCGATTGGGCAATACAGTACCTGAATACGAGATGGAGCTGAAGCTGGATGGCTTGGCAGTGTCACTCAAATACGAGTATGGTCAATTTGTGCAGGCGGTCACTCGTGGCGATGGACAAGTGGGCGAGGACATCACGCACAATGTTCGCACCATTCGCAATCTGCCTTTATCTTTACCAAGCTGTGCTGAGATTGCACTGCTTGAGGTGCGTGGCGAGGTGCTGATGCCAAAGGCGGGTTTTGACAAGCTCAATCGTGACAGCCAAAAGCGTGGCGAGAAGACTTTTGCCAATCCACGCAATGCCGCCGCTGGCTCACTTAGACAGCTCAATCCTGCCATCGCAGCGGCTCGCCCACTGGCGTTTTTTGGTTATTCGGTAAACCAAGGCTTGCCAGAGGGCATCGACACGCAGTCGGGGGCGATGACTTATCTTAGTCAGCTTGGCTTTGAGACATCACCGTTTGAAGTGGCGACAAGTTTTGATGAGATTCAGCAGTTTTATCAAGATACCATCGCAAACCGTAGCAACCTCCCCTTTGAGATTGATGGCATGGTGATCAAGGTCAACAGCCTAGCCCTACAAGAGCGATTGGGATTTTTGAGCCGTGAGCCGCGTTGGGCGACAGCGTACAAATTCCCTGCCGAAACTGTGCCGACACGCCTACTGGATGTCGAATGGCAAGTGGGACGCACCGGTACGCTGACACCGGTGGGTAAGCTTGACCCTGTCAATGTCGGCGGCGTGACGGTGAGTAATGTGACCTTGCATAATTTTGGTGAGATTACACGGCTTGGTCTGATGATTGGCGATATGGTCAATGTACATCGAGCTGGCGATGTCATCCCCAAGGTCTCAGGCAATATTCTTGAGCTGCGTCCATCGGATGCACGAATGATCAGCTTGCCGAGCGCTTGCCCTGTCTGTGATTCGCCTGTGGCACTGCCTGAGGGCGAGGCTTTGGCTCGTTGCACAGGCGGTCTGTACTGCGCAGCTCAGCAGCAAGAGGCGCTGATTCATTTCGTCGCTCGTCGTGCGATGGATATTGATGGGCTTGGCACATCGTGGCTGATTAAGTTTTTTGAGATGGGGATTGTCAAGACGGTGGCGGATATTTATCAGCTCCACACTCGTGCTGACGAGCTCATGCTCATCGAAGGACTTGGCGAAAAATCCGTCACCAAGATGCTATCTGCCATCGAAGCATCCAAAGCGACGACTTTGCCACGCTTTATTTTTGCGCTGGGTATTCGAGGTGTGGGCGAGAGTACGGCATTGAACCTTGCCCAAGAATTTGGCGACCTTGTGCCGATTATTCAGGCGGATTTGACCCAATTACAATCCGTGCCTGATATTGGTGAGGTGACCGCAGAAGCGATTTATGAATTTTTCCGAGCGCCGCACAATATCGAGGTGCTGGATGCACTGCTTGAGGCAGGGATTCATTGGCCAGTGGTGGATGCCAGTGCCAAGGCTGATTTGCCTTTGGCGGGTGAGACTTGGGTGGTGACAGGCACGCTAGCTAGTATGGGGCGTGATGAAGCCAAAGATAAGCTTGTCGCACTGGGCGCCAAAGTCGCTGGCAGTGTCTCTGCCAAGACCACACGACTGCTTGCTGGCGAAAAAGCAGGCAGTAAGCTTGATAAGGCGACAAGCCTTGGTGTGACGGTGGTGAGCGAAGATGAGTTTTTGGCATTGTTGGCACAATTTTCTTAAGATAAATTCCAAAGACAAATTTCAAGGATAACTTGCAAAAACTGCACAGGAGGCACTGATGAAAACATCCAATCAAAGCGTTGCCATGCTTGGGCTTGTGGTTGGCTGTGTGATTTTTGGCATGGGTAGTCTGATCGTAGCACATGTGTCTGTCGGCTCGTATGCGATGGCATTTTGGCGATTATTGATTTCATCACTGGTGTTTTTATTCCTTGCCAAGTGCTATCGTCAAGCCTTTCCGACACACCCAAAAGCCGTGCTGTTTGCGCTGCTATCAGGGGCAGCATTGGGGGCAGATTTGGCACTGTGGCATGAGAGCATCCATGCGGTGGGGCCGGGGATTTCGACGCTACTGAACTCATTGCAGATTTTCTTTTTGGCGTTTATTGGCTTTGTGTTTTATCAAGAAAAACAAACCAAATTTCAGCTGATTAGTCTTGTACTTGCCATCATCGGTGTGGGATTGATTGCCAGTCCTGAGTTTGCGCATAATATCCAAGCAGGTTGGGGATTTGTCTCAGGTATCGTTTCGGGGGCGTGCCTTGCCGTTTCGATGACTTGGATACGCCAGACGCATCAGTATCAGACGGTGGCGATATTGCCACTGATGGCGCTGGTAGGTATCGGCGGTGCAGCGGCGGTCGCTCCTGTGATGTGGCTTGTCGATGCTGGGCGTATCATGCCGACGACATGGGCGGATATCGGCTGGATTGTGGTCTATGGCACACTGATGCAGTGCGTGGCGTGGGGCTTGATTGCGTATAATATTCCCAAGCTGAGTCTTGCTTTGACAGGATTGCTCTTGCTGTCTGAGCCTGTGGCGGCGTTGGTGCTCGATTATTTTTGGCTGGATAAAGCCATCAGTGGACTGCAGTGGGGTGGTGCGGTCTTGACAATGTTGGCGATTTATCTAGGCTCGCTTAAGGCAAAATCAGCGCATTGATGCAGAATCATGGAGTGTGGTATGAAATTTCTAATCTTTTTGGGTTCGGTACGCCAAAGTACGCCGCCGTCGCCATCTCGGCTTGGTGAGCGAGTGGCAAAAGCTTGCCAAGCGTGCCTGCAAGCTACTTTTGATGATGTGAGCGTGGAAATTATTGACCCATTGGATTATCCGCTAGAGCCGATTTTTAAGCCACATTTTGCTTATCGTGCCAGTCAGGCGCCTGAGCCATTGCAAGTGCTTGCCCAAAAAATCCAGTCAGCCGATGCTTATGTGATGGTCAGCCCAGAATACAATCATTCGATGAGTCCTGCTTTGATGGATTTGTTGAATCATTTTGGCAGTTCGTTATTTGGATTTAAGAGCAGTGCCATTGTGACTTATTCGATGGGACAATGGGGCGGTGCTAGAGCGGCGGTGAATATGCGTACCTTTTTGGCAGAATTGGGTTGTTTGCCTGTATCTGCGATGATACACATACCCAAAGCGCATGAGGTATTCGATGAGTCGGGCAACTATCTGCAAGGTGTTGATGCGCCATCTTGGCAGCAGTATCTACAGCGGACTTTTTTGCAGCTGCATTGGTGGGCGGTGGCAAGCCAAAATCAGCGTCGCATGACAAATCCGCACAAGCTTACGCCACCATTTGCTCACCGCCCCGATGAGCGAGATGCCCCAGTATCCGAAGATGACCACGAAGCTGATATTTTATAAGCTTACTTAGCCGATACAATCTCAATCGGCAGCACCAAGCCTTCGGCAAATTTATCGGCAATCACATACTCATGCGTCTCGTTGACGACATCGGGCGTGACTTTGATGATGAGTGCAGGTTTGTCGCCATCACGAAAGCTGTGGGCGATGTATTTGCCAGTCAGCTGGTCTAGAATTTTACCCAGTGCTTCAGGGCTTGCCATGGATAGTGTCATGGCATACTGTGCTTGTTCTGGGCTTAGGTTATAGGCTTTGGCATAGTTCATCACAGGTTGTGAATCTTTGGCAAAGGGATAAGCAAAACTGCCTGCATCCACACGCGCAGCTTTGGTATCGATATATGACCAGTCAATTTGGGTTTTGCCATCGACGGTGGTGATGGGTGTGGCGGTTGGCGTATCGGCATCTTGGGTGGTGTCATCAGCTGCCTTGAGTTCCTTTAATAACGCATCAACATCGTGCGGATCTGTGCCTTGCTCGGTGTTTGCACTTTGCGTTTCATCATTGGCGTTGTCTGCCGTATTATCAGTACTGACAGCAGCGGCTTGTTGTAAGTTTTTTTCGCTATTATCGGCACAAGCGGCAAGCATAAGCGATGCACAGATGATGGCGATGGCGTGTTGACTGACTGACATAATTCCCCCGATTAGATATCCAGCGTAAGTTTGGTGCTAGATTTTACCGAATTCATCACAAATTGGCTATTAAAAGTTGCCACATTATTCTCACCAGTGAGATTTTGGCGGGTGAATCGGTGATAATCCTGCATATCTTGATTGGCGACGATCAGCACAAAATCATAATCCCCTGAGATCTCATAACAGCTCATCACCTGCGGATGCGCCGCCATCAGTCGCTCAAAGCGGTGCTGCATCGGTGTGTTTGAATTAACCATCTTAATCAACACAAGCACAGTCAAAGGGCGACCAACTTTCACCGCATCGACGATGGCGACACAGCGTTCGATGATTTTGGCATCGGTCAGCTGACTGATGCGTCGTTGTGTGGTGGCGATGGATGTGCCAAGTTTTTCGGCGATGGTTTTGAGTGGTAAGGTGGCATTGTCTTGCAGTAGATTTAAAATTTTTTTGTCGATATCATCAAGTGCGTGCATAATAGTCACTTTTTTCAAAAATATGAGAAATTTTATCAATATCTATGAATTTTTGCAAAATAAATTCAAATTCTAGCAAAAATATGATGATAAATTCTCATGATGGCTTGTTACAATAAGCGTCAACTTCGCACTGATAACGAGTCAATTTATGACCACACTGATCCAAAAATACACAGGGAATCTGGCACTGATGCACAAAGTCTCATTGCTCAAGCAAAACACCATCGTCATCGGAGTAATCCTAGCGGTACTATCCAATGTGCTGTTTGGCGTGCTGTATGCGTATGGCAAATGGATGGCGCCGCTGTCAGGGACGCAGGTGTTTTTGTGGCGGATGGTGATGATGTGGGGGTGCTTGGCGTTGTTTTTGGCGATGACGGGCAAGATGGCAGAGTTTCGTGCTGAGATTGGTACCATCAAGGGCATCAAGTCATGGCTGTATCTGCTTGTGCCGACTCCAATTCTTGCCAGTCAGCTGTGGCTGTTTATGTGGGCGCCGGTCAATGGGCAGAGCATTCAGGTGTCGATGGGTTATTTTTTGTTCCCATTGGCGATGGTGCTTGCTGGATTTTTGGTGTTTCGTGAACGCCTAAGCCAACTACAGTCACTGGCGGTGGCATTGGCAGCGGCAGGCGTGGCGTTTGAGATTTATCGCACCAGCGGGGTGAGTTTTGCGACTTTGTGGGTGTGTGGCACTTATCCGATTTATTATGTGATGCGTCGCAAGCAGGGTATTCGTGCTTTGACGGGGTTGTTTTTTGACTTGTCCATCATTGCACCGATTTGTCTGATTTGGATCATCAGCACTGATGCCATCGATGTGGCGTCAAATGGCGTGCTGCTTGCCAAGGCGGTGGGGCTTGGGGCAATCAGCGTGCTTGCGATGGCGACCAATCTACAAGCAGGGCGACTGCTGCCTGTGAGCTTGTTTGGGATGCTTAGCTACCTTGAGCCTGTGCTCTTGTTTTTCTTGTCCATCACAGTGCTGGGTGCGGTGTTTAGCCCATCGATGCTGATTAGCTATGGCTTGATTTGGCTTGCGGTGATGTGTCTGATTATCCAAGGCGTACTTACCAATCGCAAAAAAGCTTAAAAATCAAAAAAGCCGATTGGTTTGACAATCGGCTTTTTGTTATCAGACTTTATAAAGCTTACTCATCGATACTTATTCGTCAATTTCGTCATCGACATATTGACTGATCTCGATCAAATTACCATCAGGGTCACGGCAATACACCGAGTGAATCTTGCCCACTGCACCAGTGCGTGGCACGATGCCATTTTCTAGAATCTCAATCTCATGCGACTGCAACATCGACATCACCTGAGCCAGTGGCGTGTCGGTCAGCAGGCAAATATCAATCGTGCCTGTGTTGGCGTGCTGGGCATTGGGCAGGATTTCGTTGCCTTTTTGGTGTAGGTTGAATTTTTGTTGCCCAAAGCACAATGCCTTGCGATTATCGCCAAAGGTAGTTAGCGTCATACCAAGCACTTGGGTATAAAACGCAATCGTACGCTCCATATCAGCCACAGTCAGTACGATATGGTCAATGGCGGTGATATTCATTCTGATTCATCCCCGTCCATGAATTTATAGTTTGTCAGTAGCCTTGGTTTTTAAAGCCACGCTGTTTATCACGGGCAAAATCACGATCTTTGAGCGTCGCTCGTTTGTCGTGTAGCTTTTTGCCCTTGGCTAGGGCGATTTCACATTTGACACGGCTATTTTTCCAATAACATGACAATGCCACCACCGCATAGCCTTTTTGGTTGACCATACCAAATAGCTTATCAATCTCACGGCGATTGAGCAGCAGTTTACGCGTGCGGATGTTGTCAGGATGCACATGCGTTGAGCTGGTCAATAGTGGCTGGATGTGCGCCCCGAACAAAAACGCTTCGCCATTTTTAAAAATCACATAACTTTCGGTAATGCTCATTTTGCCGGCACGAATGGATTTGACTTCCCAGCCTTCAAGCACAAGACCCGCTTCAAATGTTTCTTCGATAAAAAACTCATGCCGTGCCTTTTTGTTGGCGCAGATTTGATTGCTTGGTTTTTTTGCCATGTGTTATCCTAATACTTTTAAATTTGCTGATTGATGGCATTATAACAAAATTTTTGGCAAATGGGCGAGATTTGCCAAATTCCAATTTGACCAAACCCATGCTTGCATCGATGGGTAAAATTTTGCTAATATGCCATCAACAGTTATCATTTATCATCATAGTCATCAAGGAAATCCCATGCTAGACAGCAAACCCACCCTACAAACCCTGCTCGATCACCGCTCAATTCGCAAATACACCGGCGAGCCGATTTCTGATGAGATGCTCACTGCTGTGCTTGAAGCAGGCCGTGCAGTGTCAACATCGAGTTTTTTGCAGGCAACGAGCATCATCCGAGTTGTCGATCCTGCCAAGCGTACCGCACTGCGTCAGATTTCTTGTGATATGAGCGAAGATCAGTACAATCAAGCACTGGCGGATGGCAAGCGATTGGGCCATGGCTATGTCGAGGACTGTGCTGAATATTTGGTATTTTGTATGGATGCACACCGTCATAATCAGCTGGCGGATGTACAGACCGATTGGACAGAAGTGGCGGTGATTGGTGCGATTGATGCTGCTTTGATGGCACAAAATGTCCTAGCGGCTGCTTAGAGCCTAGGGCTTGGCGGTGTGTTTATTGGTAGTTTGCGTAATGACATTCGCCGTGCAGGTGAGATTTTGGGTACGCCAAAGCACGTTGTGCCGTTGTTTGGTTTGTGCTTAGGCCATCCTGATATGTCATCAAAAATCAACCAATCTCAACGCCCACGCCTACCGCTGGATGTTTTGGTATCGACCGACACTTATCAAGTGGCCAGCGATGAGACCTTGGCGGCTTATAATGAAGTGGTCAAGGGCTACTATAATGGCCGTGGTATCGAGATGGATTGGAAAGACCAAATCGCCAGCACGTTTGGCGGTGATGTGCGTCCGTTTATGCTTGAGTATCTACAAGAGCAAGGTTTTTGTAAACGCTAAGCGTATTGGCTTATCAATCATCATGACAGCTGAATGTTTTGGCTGATTTACCAAGCTCATCAAAATGCACACAAAAAAGCAGAATGGCACAGTGATCGCCATTCTGCTTTTTTATGATAGAAATTGTACCAAAATCATCTGCAAATATTCTCATCATATCCAAAATTTGTTACCATAGATATTTTATTGATAATCATAAGGCGGCCATTATGAGCCAAACGCCAAGACGCGTGTTGTATCCAGGGACATTTGACCCAATCACCAATGGGCATATTGACTTGGTCAATCGTGCACTCAAACTGTTTGATGAAGTGGTGATTGCAGTGGCTTTTGCCCATCACAAAAAACCCTTGTTCGATTTTGATGAACGGGTGGCGATGGTCAAAGCATCTTTTGACAACCCAAAGATTTCAGTTGTGCCATTCGAAGGTTTACTGGTTGAGTTCGCGCGCGAACAAAAAGCGAGTGCGGTGCTTCGTGGACTGCGAGCGGTGAGCGATTTTGAATACGAATTTGGCTTGGCAAGTATGAACCGCAGCTTAGATGAGCAGTTTGAAGCGGTATTTTTGACACCGTCGCAGGAATATTCATTCGTATCATCGACACTGGTGCGTGAAGTGGCAAAGCTTGGTGGCGATGTCAGTAAATTTGCCCCGCCTGTCGTGCTTGATGGCTTTGCCAATAAATTTGCCAACAAGGGGTAATTATGGCACTAAAAATCACCGAAGAATGTATCAACTGCGATGTCTGCGAACCTGTTTGCCCCAATGATGCCATCTATGCAGGCGAGGATATCTATGTGATCAATCCAGCACTGTGTACAGAATGTGTCGGGCATCATGACACACCGCAGTGTGTGGATATTTGCCCTGTCGATTGTATCCCAAAAGACCCTGAGCATCCAGAGACACAAGATGAGCTGATGGCAAAGTACCAAAAACTCACCGCAAACGCCTAATCTGTGCTATAATCACAAATGGCAGACCAGACAATCGCTGTCCGACCACTCAATTTAATTGGCATGATAAGTTGCTATACCCATGCAAATACAGTTAAATTCAGTGGTCGGAGGGAGGAAAGTCCGGGCTACACAGGGCAGCGTGCTAGCTAACGGCTAGGGGGCGAAAGCCTACGACCAGTGCAACAGAGAACAGACCGCCAACGCCAATCGGCACGGTAAGGGTGAAACGGTGGGGTAAGAGCCCACCGCATGACTGGCAACAGCTCATGGCAAGGTAAACTCCACGCGTAGCAAGACCAAATAGGTGTCCAATCGGTTGCCCGCCGAGGATACGGGTAGGTTGCTCGAGCGTGTCAGCGATGGCACGCCTAGATGAATGATTGTCCACGACAGAACCCGGCTTATCGGTTTGCCAACTTATTTATAGTAGTGATACTGGAAAATATAGCCCAAATCGTCGCTAAACTGTGATGGCTATCCTTAACATCACAAAAATTTTGCAAAATCACAAATTTTTGTCAAATTCTTGTTGACAAGGGTAAACTTTGTGCTATAATTTGCGTCCTGTAACGGCGATGTAGCTCAGCTGGTTAGAGCGCACGACTCATAATCGTGAGGTCAAGAGTTCAAGTCTCTTCATCGCCACCAAATATTATAAAAATTTTAAAATTAGTGCTTGACATTCGATTTTAAATCCTTATAATAAGCATTCTGACCTTACGAAATTAATCAAATTTCAACAGATCAAAAAAATTCAAAAAAAGCTTGACATAAAAAACCAATCGGTTATAATAGAGAGCTCAAGTCATCCACTAGACGATAGTATGACTAACACTATTTAAAATCAAAACTAAAGAACAACTTGTGTGGATTTTTGCGAATACAAGATAATCTTAAAAAAATTATCATTTATATTCAGCAAGAATACTCAAAGTTAATTCATTTACACGATGA
>NZ_LTCC01000017.1:0-36554 GCF_002894025.1 Moraxella sp. RCAD0137 | reverse complement strand
CCATTTTTCTTTATACTGTCACTGAGGCAGGTTGGACATTTGATTTCTAGAGTTATTCGCATTTCTCTATTTTATCAAAATTCAACCTGCTTTGTTTCAGCATACTTTTTGAAACACCACCAAATTTTCATCATGGCGAGTTATTTGCTTGTTGTTGTCATTTTTCCTTGTTATCATATCAATGTTTTTGTGGTTCATCAGGACGATTTTATGAAAGTTTTCGTGCTTGGCGGCGGCGTCATTGGCGTCACTTCTGCCTATTATCTTGCCAAACAGGGCGTGGATGTGACCGTCATCGAACGCCAAAATGATGTCGCCGAAGAAACCAGCTTTGGCAACGCAGGACAAATCTCCCCTGGCTACTCTACCCCTTGGGCAGCCCCTGGCATCCCCACCAAAGCCATCAAATGGCTGTTCCAAAAACACGCCCCTTTTGCCATTCGTCCTGATGGTTCGTCATTTCAAGCACAATGGATGTGCCAAATGCTCGCCAACTGCAATGACAAATCCTACGCCACCAACAAAGCTCGCATGGTGCGAGTCGCTGAATACAGTCGCGATTGCTTGCAGGCGTTGCGTGCTGAGACTGGCATCAGCTATGAGCATCGCACCGGCGGCACGCTACAGCTATTTCGCAAGCAAGCACAGCTGGACGCTGTTGGCAATGACATCGAAGTACTCAAGGACTATGGCGTAGCGTATGAGCTGCTTGACCATGATGGCTTGGTCAAAGCAGAACCTGCGCTGGCTCGTGCCAAATCCGAACTGCTCGGCGGTCTGCGTCTGCCCAATGACGAAACTGGCGACTGCAATCTATTCACCAAAAATCTTGCCAAAATCGCCGAAAACTTAGGCGTCAAATTCCTATTTAACAGCACCATCGACAGCATCAGCACTGATGGTAGTCGCATCACAGGCATCGTGGTCAATGGCGAGTCGATGACAGCAGATGCGTATGTGTTGGCACTCGGCAGCTATTCTCGTGCGATGGCAAAGACGCTTGGTCTGTCGCTACCTGTTTATCCAGTCAAGGGTTATTCGCTCACCGTGCCAATCATCGATGCGGATAATGCGCCAGTATCGACCGTGCTGGATGAGACTTATAAAATCGCCATCACTCGCTTTGATAATCGCATCCGTGTCGGCGGTATGGCGGAGCTGTCAGGCTTCAACCTAGGACTCAATCAATCCCGCCGTGAGACGCTTGAGATGGTCTGCGATGATTTGTTCAGCGGTGGCGATTTGCCAAATGCCAGCTTTTGGACAGGTCTGCGTCCGATGACGCCAGATGGCACACCAATCATCGGCAAAACTGACCTTAATAACCTATATCTGAACACAGGTCATGGCACGCTCGGCTGGACGATGTCATGTGGTTCAGGCAAGCTGATTAGCGATATCATCACCGAGCAGACGCCTGCGATTAGCCTTGATGGGCTGTCATTGGCACGCTATGGCTCATCGTCTTAATCTTTCCATACATTTCTCAACACACAAGGATATTTTTATGACAAGCATCCAAAAATTTGACAGCAATGAAGTGCTTAGTGAAGTCGCCGTGCATAATGGCGTGGTATATCTGGCAGGTCAAGTACCTGATGATGACAGCCTAGACATCCAAGGTCAAACCCGTCAAGTGCTTGCCAATATCGACAAGGCACTGGCACAAGCAGGCACTGATAAGCATCACTTGCTATCAGCACAGGTATTCATCAAAAACCTAGCCGATTTTGAAGGCTTTAACAGTGAATGGAAAGCATGGGTCGCTGGCACGACACCGCCTGTGCGCGCGACCATCCAAGCAGATTTGGTCAATCCAAACTGGCTTGTCGAAGTCATGGTGATCGCTGCGGTGAAGTGATTCACCCAAGCTTAGCTGACAGCAGGCTTTTGATTCATCAAAAGCCTGTTTTTTTGTGCAAAATTTATGCTTTATTTAGCCATTAATCAATGCTAAGATAATCGCACACGGAATGAAACACAGGACAGCAAATATGGATTTTGCACACATCACACCCCCTGTCTCTCCATCAGCGTGGCTGGATTTGGATGCGCTGGATGCCAATATCGAGCGGGTCAATCAGATGACCGCCAAAGTTAGGCTACGCATCGCCAGCAAATCCATCCGCAGTATCGAAGCACTGCACTATATCCGTGAACGCACGCCGCATTTTGTGGGCATCATGAGCTACAGCGCTGCTGAGTCGGCGTATCTACTCGCTCAAGGCTTTGATGACATCTTATGTGCTTATCCAAGCATCGATACAGCGAGCATCATTCAGACACTGCCCTTTGTCGCACAAGGGGCGAGTATGGTGTGGATGGTGGATCGGCTGGAACAGTGGCGGCTGCTTGATGAGATCGGCAGACAGCACGGCGTGGTGCTGTCGGTGTGTCTGGATATCAATATGTCCATGCCGCTGCCCAAGCTGTATTTTGGCACCAAGCGCTCGTCGTTGATCACACTGTCTCAAGTACAAGACCTAATAAATCACACCAAAACAATGAGCCATACCAAGCTTGTTGGCTTGATGGGCTATGAAGGTCAAATCGCAGGGCTGCCCGAGCATCTGCCTGATAAAGCGATGCTCACGCCCATCATCCGCCTATTAAAATCTTTCTCCAAAAAACAGCTCGCCACCCGCCGCCAAGACATCGTACACTGGCTCAATCAAAACGGCCATCCGCTCACCATCGTCAATGGCGGTGGCAGCGGCAGCATGGCATTTACCACCAGTCAGCCTGAGATCACCGAGATCACCGTAGGCTCGGCATATTATTATCCTGCCTTATTTGGCTATATGGACAGCATGGCAGGGTTTCGACCAGCGGCAGGCTTTGTGCTGCCAGTCACTCGCCATCCTGAAGACACCGTGATCGTCGCTCATGGTGGCGGCTTGGTGGCATCGGGAGCGATGGGACGGGACAAACTGCCCAAGATCATCCATCCACCACAGCTTGAGATTTTGACGGATGAAGGCTTTGGCGAAGTACAGACGCCGCTGATAGCCAAGGGTTCACCGCCCAGCATCGGCAGCCATATTTGGCTACAGCACGCCAAGGCAGGCGAGCTGTGCGAACGCTTTAATGATCTCATCACTTATCGTAATAATCAGCCCATCGGGCACATACGGACATATCGGGGAGAAGGACAATGTTTTCACTAAAAAACTGGCAACAAGATAAGCACTGGCAAAACTGGGTTGGCTATGTCAAGGCCACGCCTGCCCAAAAACTCACCCCTTCCACCATCGATGAGCTGTGTGATATCGTCAAACAGGCCAATACGACAGGCAAACGCATCCGAGTGACAGGTGCTGCCCACTCATTTAGCCCCGTGGCACAGCCTGAAGAGATCGCCATCAGCCTACACCATCTGCGTGGCTTGGTCAGTATTGATGCAGCTGCCCGTGAAGTGACCTTGTGGGCTGGGACTTATCTGTATGAAATTGGCGATATGTTAGCACAGCATGGCTTTGCCCTAGAAAATATGGGCGATATCCAGTTTCAAAGCCTGGCAGGGGCAGTGGCGACTGGCACGCACGGCACAGGGATTAGCCTTGGCTCGGTGTCATCACAGGTGGTGGCGTGGGAGTGGGTCGATGGCACAGGTCAGCTACATCATCATCGCCGTGGTGAGGATGAGCTCAGCGCCGCTTTGACAGTCAGCCTTGGGCTTTTGGGGATTTTTACCAAACTTACCCTAAAAGTCGTGCCATTATATGGGCTAAAAGAACAAAGCTGCACGATGAGCTTTGTTGATGGCTTGGCAAGCTTTGATCAAGATGTCAAAAACCATCGCCACATGGAGTGGTTTTTATTCCCTGGCACCAATAAACTACAAAAAAAGACGCTAACACCCACCACGCCTGCCACCATGAGCCAATGGCAAAAAGTCAAAGACCGCTTTGAAAGCGTCATTGTGCTCAATGGTGCGTTTTATTTGATGAGTGAATTGGCTCGCAAACACCCCAAATTCATCAAAACCGTGAGCAAGCTGTCAGCCGATAACATTCCCAACACCATCCGCCAAGGCTTAAGCTATGAAGTCTTCCCAAAGCCGCGTGGCGTGGTATTCGACGAAAGCGAATATTTCATCCGCTATGAAGATTTCCCCAAAGCGATCACTGCCATCAATGATGCCCTGCTTGATGACACCAAAGGCTCACACTTTCCCATCGAAGTACGCACCATCAAGGGCGAGGCGGGATTTTTGAGTCCTACCCAAGGGTGCGACTGCGTGGTGCTGTCATTTCATGTGTATCGAGGCATTGATAGCCGACCGTATTTTGATTGGGTTAAAACATTCATGCAGCCATGGTCGGGCAGACCACACTGGGGTAAGGTGCTTAAGCTTGATCATCACGAGCTGGCTAAGCTGTATCCTGATTTACCCAAATTTATGGCAATACGGGAACAGTATGATCCAAATAAGGTGTTTTTAAATACTTGGCTACACCAAAAATTCATCGGATAAGCCATCAAATGCCTTTGCATTTTTATTAAAATATGCTAATTTATAGTACAAAGCCATCGGATGGCTTATGGCTTCGTTGATCATTGAGCTGCTGAGTGTTAAATTCAGCAAAACCCAGTCTAATAAACAAGGAGGTTATATGAAACAGCGTCATTTTACCCACTCACTATTGGCTGTGGCGATCGCCACCATCACAAGCCCAAGCTTGGCATCAGGGCTTGAGCAGTCCAGCCAGTCTATTGCACCATTTTTTGAAAAAGGCAATTATGCCGAGATCAGCTATGCTCATGTCGATCCTGACATCAAAGGCGTGGATCTGATGGGTCGGCCGATCGATGATATGATGGATGGCTTTAGCTTTGGGTCAGCGGCTGTAAAAATCGCTCCCACGGACGACACCGCCATCGCCTTATTGTACAGCGAACCTTGGGCAATCAACACCCAGTATCCATCGGGCAACTTTTTTGCCAATGACTTGGGCGTCACATCCGCCAACTTAAGCTCAAAAAATCTCACCCTACTGGCTGGCGGCAAAACCAAAAATAACCTCTGGCTGTATGGCGGTGTATCCGCTGAGCAAATCAAAGCCGATGTCAATGTCGCAAGCTATGGCGACAATCCGCTGTATGCGATGGGCTTTTCATCCGATCCTGTGATGCCTGTGCAGTACTCGCTACACGCCGATAAGACGGACACCGAGCTTGCTCCTGTCGTTGGTATCGCTTATGAAAAACCAGAAATCGCCCTACGAGCCAGTCTCACCTATCGTGGCGAGACCAAGTATCGCACGCCTGTTACCGAACGCTTTGTCGCGCCTGCTTTGGATGCCATCGGTCAAGGTGAAATCATCGCCCCGACATCGGTAAGTCTGACCATGCCGCAGTCGGTGAGTCTGGATTTTCAAACTGGCTTAAGCGAAAAACATCGCCTACTGGGCATGATCAACGCTCGCTGGGTCGATTGGTCGGCCTTTTCGGTGACACCAACTTTATACGCACAGACCATCGGCAGCCAGACCAATGGCGAACCTTTGGCAGCTTATAATAAAGACGGCTATGCGATCGAGATGGCACTGGCTCGTGAGTTTACGCCGAAGCTTGCCGGCGAGGTACGCATCGGCTATGATCATGGCACAGGCCAGCCGCTTAGTGCACTTGGCCCTTATGATGCCGTCAAATCAGTGGCACTCGGTGCCCAATACAAGCCTGTGCCGCAGCTTGCCATCTCAGGCGGTGTGCAGTATGCATGGATCGATGGCGGTGACATCGTGCATGGTGGCCAAACCGTCGCCAAAATCGATGATGGCAACTACATCGGCTATGGCATGAAATTGGGTTATTATTTCTAATTCCACCCACCGAATACGAAAAAGCAGCCATCACAGCTGCTTTTTCATTGTCTGATCTTATTAAAAATCACACGCCATCATACAGTCGACGCACCACCTCACCGATGGTCGTGATGCCCTTGATGATGGTCTCATCAGGCTGAGCGATGGATAGACGGATACACTCTTTGGCGTGCGGATAATTGGCGGTATCCACCCCAACAAAGAAATGCTCAGATGGAATAATCAGTGTACCTTGCTCTTTTAGCATCTGATACAGCACGGTCGTTGAAATCGGTAAATTCTCAAACCACACCCATAAGAAAATTGCCCCTTCTGGTTTATGAATCTTGACAGGATAGCCATCAAACTCCGCCTGTAGTCGTGATACCGCAAGGCTGGCTTGCGCCTGATAAAATGGCTGGATTACCATATCAGACAAAGTCTTGATGCGATCATCGGCAAATAACGGTGTCGCCACCGTCGCCCCGAAACGCACTGGCGAAAGATTGACGATGGCATTCATATTACTGATGGTCTTGATGATCGGTGCATCCGCGACGATAATCCCCGTGCGAGTGCCTGGCAAGCCCACCTTTGATAAGCTAAAGCACAGCACTGTATCACGATCCCACGACAGCGTGGTGTCGGTATAGATGATATTTGGAAATGGCATCCCATAGGCATTATCGACAATCAGCGGCACGCCATATTTTTTGGCGATGGCAGTAAGCCTTGCCATCTCATCATCGGTCAGCACATTGCCTGTCGGATTGGTTGGACGAGAACAGCAAATCGCACCAATCTTGCCATTTTTTAACTCTTCTAAATTTTCTAAAGCATCAAAATCTACTCGATACTTAAAAAATCCTTCATTATTTTCATGCGTCACCAGCTCAATATTTGGCGGTACAGCCACAAAATGCACGCCATCAATATGCACATCAGCATAGCCGACATACTCAGGCGCCAAGGGCAATAAGATGGCTTTATCTGTCCCATCTGCAAACTGACCAGCAAATAGATTAAACAGATAAAAGAACGCATTTTGTGAGCCGTTGGTCAAGGCGATATTGTCACAGGTCAACGCCCAACCATAATGACGATTAAAAAATTCAACCAAGGTATTGATAAACTTGGTATCACCCTGCGGATTGGAATAATTCCCCACACTATCAAGTGCAAATGCATCTGCCACCACTGATTCAAGTGTCTCTTGATACACGGCATTTAGCTCAGGGATACTGGCAGGATTGCCACCGCCCAGCATATTGACTGGCTTGTCACTATTGAGCGCATTGCCTAGATCATCCATCAGTTGCAAGATGGCACTGTCTTTAGTGAATTTTTGACCGAATTTTGAAAATTTCATAACTCACTCTGTGATACTTAGTGTTAGTAAGGACTGCTGGCTATATTGCCGTGCGACTCACTGTGCTGTCAACTGCTTGCTACAGTACAGCTTGTCATGCCAAGCATCCACCGATGAATAAACGCTTGGGGCTTTGGTGCTTGTTCACCTGTTTCACACAAGACTGTTTCATGTGAAACATCACTCGATGTATTTGACCTTTAAGGGCGGAAAACCGTTAAATTCTACCGATGAATACGAGTTGGTATAAGCACCCGTGGTGAGCCAATACAACTTATCGCCGATTTCCAAATCTTGTGGCAGTTTATAGCCAGCGTGTTCGTACATGATGTCGGTACTATCACAGGTCGGGCCTGCTAGGATGACCGTGCCTTTTTCGGTGGCAGTTTCCATTTTTGGGGTATAAACAGGGTATTTGATGGCTTCACCCAAGGTCTCAATCAAGCCTTGGAATAGCCCAACATCGGTATAGACCCAACGAGTCAAATCCGTGCGAGATTTGCGGCTGATGAGCACCACTTCTGAGACCAGTACGCCACTATCACCCACCATCGAGCGGCCTGGCTCTAGGATAATCTCAGGCATCTCATCCTCATCATAGTCTTCGGATAAATAGCGATGAATCTCTTCAGCATAGACACGCACAGGGTTCACTTCACTGATGTAGTTGGTTGGGAAACCGCCACCCAGATTGATCATCTGTAGCTTGATGTCTTCTTCGTATTTCATCCAGTCAAACATATATTTGACCTTGGCAAGCGCATCATCCCACGCTGCGACATCTTTTTGTTGGCTACCGACATGAAATGAGATGCCATACGGAATCAGGCCCAGGTTTTTGGCTTGCACCAACAAGTCGATCGCCATATCAGGATGGCAACCAAACTTGCGAGACAGTGGCCATTCGGCAGTGTCAGCACCATGTACCAAGATACGCACAAAGACTTTTGAGCCAGGGGCGTTGTTGGCAATATTGATTAGATCTGCTTTAGAATCTGTGGCGTACAATGTGATGCCTTTTTCGAAGGCATACTTAACATGCTCAGCTTTTTTGATGGTGTTGCCATATGAGATGCGATCTGGCGATACACCACAGTCGAGCACACGATCGAGCTCATAGATAGATGCGCAGTCAAAGTTTGATCCCAAATCCGCCAAATATTTGACCACTTCCACCGCAGGACTAGCTTTCATCGCGTAGTGAATTTTTGCTTTAGGAAATAGACTGACCATCTCTTCATATTTGGTCTTGATACGGCTAAGATCCACGACCAGTAGTGGCGTTTCTTCGCCTGCTGCCGCCTGGGTGAATTTTTGCCATTGGGCTTGGTCAAAATATTGATCAATCTTAATCACAAAAGCTTACTCCTGTGGACATGGCTTTGGTTTTGTATGCCAAAATCTAAAAGAAAAAGCACCTTTAATATCGATCATTTCGATGTTAAAAATGCCATAAAATGTTAAAAAGCTTGCTATCAATATTATAGCAAGCTTTTGGGGTTGGGGCTATAGTTTTCGTGGATGTAATACGCATTCACACATCATCCCCCACATAGGCGAAGCGGGGAACGCACTCACCCCCTTGCTCAAGCATCTGTACAAACATCTCAAAAGGGCGTACCCATAGAGTCGATTGCTCTGACAAATCACCATACAGCGGATGATACAGCACCAACCAGTCAAGCGTTTCGCTATGACGCACCACATCAACCACTTGGTACAAATTGCCCTTATAATGCCGATAGACACCCTTTTGGATGCTCGGCTTCACATCAGTCATCACGCGTACGCACTTCTAAGAGCTCAATCTCAAAATACAGCGTCGAATTCGGCGGAATCTTACCCACCGTACGCTCACCATATGCCAGATGTGCAGGGACGATTAGCTGTCGTTTACCGCCAACTTGCATCGGTGCGACAACCACATCATCTGTACTAAAGCCAAGCACACCCATATCCCAGCCCTTAATCACACGGCCTGTGCCGATGACACACTCAAAGGCACGCCCACGACTGATGGATGAATCAAACACCGTGCCATCTTCAAGCTTACCGGTGTATTCAGTGACAATCAGTGCACCTTTGACAGCTGTTTTACCGGTGCCGACGATGATGTCAGTGGCTATAATAATGTCTGTCATCATTCGGTCGCTGAGACATTAGCTGCCAAAGTGATGGTCTGCGTGCGCTGCGTGGTCACAGTTTCGACTTTAGATAATGCTTCGGCAACTTGTTGGGCAACCAAAGCATCCTGAGCCAAAGTGCTGGCTGGCGTTTGGGCTGCTGCTGTACCACCACTAACTGTCTCGATGGTAACGCGCGCGCGGCCTTGGCTTAGCGGGGCAATCTGAGCAAACGCGCCTTTTGATAAGTCCAAAGTCACGCCATATTTGCTAAAACCGCCACGGTCGTTCACACGGCAGACAACTGATTTGCCATTAGCGGTATTAGTGACTTTTAGGTGTGTGCCAAATTTATGGGTATTACTCGCGCAGGTCATGGCATTTTGATTAAAACGCTCGCCATTGGCAGTCTTGCGACCATGAAATTTATCACCATAATAAGTCACAGTGGCAGCTTGGGCAGATAGCACAAGCAGGGCGGTGCTGGCCAGTAGTAATTTTTTCATAAAATCTCCTCGGGATTTACCCTTGGTCAATGCTGTTTTTAGCATGTTGAATTAAAAATGATGATGTATCATAGCCAAAACCCATTTCGATTACAAGGAATGATATATTTTTTGACATTTTTATAACATTTGCTATTTAAAGTTGCTGGATTGTTGCTATTCAACAGCAGTTCAAAAAAAACCACCATAGAAATGGTGGCTTTAGATGGTTGTATTAACTGCCATAATCAAAAGTTAATATAAAGGATAATGTAATTTGATCTGAATCATCTCATTATCATCTGCCAAATTGGCATTGCGCCCCGACGAGCTGGGAAAGTTATTGTCATTAAACACCGTTAGCATATACGCATCTTCAATGATCACATCTTCAATGGTAAAAAACGGAAAAGCAAATCTCTCACTGACGCCGATATCGCCTGCGCGTGCGGCTCCATACAACCGATGCGGATTGTGAATATTCATCAAATCCACCACATCTGTACGCCGAACCACTTCACCTGACCCACCTAATGTGATGCGAACCAGTTTTTTATAGCCATCCAGCTGGTTTTCACTATCATCTCTTTCAATCAAAATCCCCGAGCGCTCATCGATCATTTGAAAATCCCCAATGGCTGTGGCACGCGCATCTAATTCAAAGATATAATAATTACCCGTGTAGGCTTTTTTATCAATATCAAATTGGAAAATCAATAGCTGCTTGCCTTTGGCATCGGTCAGTGGTTTTTCTAACATAGGATATAAAAATTTGCCATCAGCCGATTTGGCCATTCCCTCAAAACCACCACTGCGTTGCACGGTGGCAGTAGCCGCATCGCCAATCAATGGATTTTGTGGCGAATGCAGTATACGACCTGTCTGATAAGGATCGGGCAAGGCAATCGGTGCTTGTAAGAGTACGCCATTTTTATCAAAATGCAATAAATAAGGCCCAAATTCTTCGCCTACCCAATAACTGCCATCAGCGGCTTGCTGAATCGATTCAGGATCAAAATCAGCACCTGTCAGCAGACGCTCGGCTGTATTTTGATGAACAATTTCAAAGGGAATCAAGCGCTTGGGATCCTTTAGTTGGATGTGATTAAGCACTTTTACCGCGCCTGTGCCGCCTGTTTGAGTGCGAAAATCCATTGATATCTGATAAATTCTCAGCAAAAAATCTGCCGAATTGTCCTTGGCGCCAAAGCCATTATCAGCAAGTACCGTATAGCTACCATCGCTGTTTTTTAAGGCGCCTGAAAAGCCCTGAACTGGTTGAGCTTTAAAGGGCGGTGCAATGCCATTGGCTGCCTTCACCGCACTACCTGACACAGGCCCTGCGGCATAAGTTTCTACATCCAGTTTGGCAAAGCCTGTCAATGTTGCTTTGGGTACTTCAGCCATCGCAGACACAGACAAACAACCCATAAACAAACCAATCATCACACGATTTTTCATAAAAAATCCTTATGTTGTTTTCAAAGACTGTCAGGATTTTAGCAAAGGATTATGACGAAACTATGTTGATTTGATGGCAATCTAAGGTCAGCTTTGTGACACTTTGATGATGAACAAAAAATCGCCCAAAATTTTGAGCGATTTTTTATGTTAAGTGAAATAATCATTCCCACTCAATCGTTGCAGGCGGTTTACTACTCACATCATAAACGACACGAGAAACATCTTTAATTTCGTTCATAATACGAGTTGAGATTTTATCAACAAGCTCATACGGCAGGTGAGCAAAACGAGCGGTCATAAAATCTACCGTTTCAACAGCACGAAGCGCAATCACCCACGCATAACGTCTGCCATCACCCACCACACCAACAGATTTTACAGGTTGGAACACGGCAAAAGCTTGGGCAGTTTTATCATACCAACCAGACGCACGCAGCTCCTGCATAAAAATATCATCAGCAAGGCGCAAAATATCCGCATATTCTTTTTTCACTTCGCCTAAAATACGCACACCTAAACCCGGGCCTGGGAATGGATGACGATAAATCATATGATGTGGAATGCCAAGTGCCACGCCAAGTTTACGCACTTCATCTTTAAATAAATCACGAAGTGGCTCAACAAGTTCAAATGCCAAATCATCAGGTAATCCGCCCACATTATGATGGGATTTAATCACATGAGCTTTGCCTTGTTTGCTGGCTGCTGACTCAATCACATCTGGGTAAATCGTGCCTTGTGCTAAGAATTTTACGCCATCTAATTTTCGGGCTTCCTCGCTAAATACTTCAATAAATTCACGACCAATAATTTTGCGTTTAGCTTCAGGGTCAGTTACGCCAGATAGTGCTGTTAAGAAACGATCTTCGGCATCGGCACGAATGACACGAATCCCCATGTTGTCGCTAAACATCTGCATGACTTGGTCGCCTTCATTGAGACGCAATAAGCCATTATCCACAAAAACACAGGTTAATTGGTCGCCAATGGCACGGTGTAATAATGCCGCTACTACCGATGAATCGACACCGCCTGATAAACCTAGCAATACTTTTTGGTCGCCAATTTGCTCTTGGAGTTGTTTAATGCGTAATTCAATAATATTTTCTGAATTCCACGCATTACCACAACCACAAATAATATGTACAAAGTTTGAAATCAATTCTGTACCTTTAGTAGTATGCGTGACTTCTGGGTGAAATTGTACGCCATAAAATTGACGGGTTTCATCACTAGCAGATGCATAAGGACAGCTTGGCGTGCTTGATGTTACGCTAAACCCTTCAGGTAAACGCACCACTTTATCGCCATGGCTCATCCACACTTGAGATTGATTTTTTTCATCGCCGACTTTGCTCAGTAGGCTATCTTGATGGGTGATGTTAATTTCTGCATAGCCAAATTCATGCACATCACCTGCCTCGACTTTTCCGCCCAATTGTTCAGCCATGGTCTGAAAACCATAGCAAATACCGAGTACTGGTACGCCTAAGTTAAAGACAATTTCCGGTGCTCGTGGGCTACCCTCGATATGGACACTTTCAGGCCCCCCTGATAAGATAATGCCTTTTGGATTAAAGGCTTTGATGTCATCTGCTGACATATCATAAGCATACATTTCAGAATATACGCCTGCTTCACGCACTCGGCGGGCAATCAGTTGGCTATATTGTGAGCCAAAGTCTAAAATCAAAATACGATCGGTGGTGATGTTGGTCATGGTCTTTCCTGCAATGGTAAAAGATGATGGCAAATGATCAAATGGTTAAAATGTAAAAGATAAAGAATGCCCAACATCTCGTCGGGCAATACTGGCTAATCACGCATCGATGTCTGCATTTAGGGCGTTTTCTTCGATAAAGATACGGCGTGGCTCGACATCATCACCCATCAGACAGCTGAACAGATGATCAGCTTTGATAGCATCTTCAATGGTGATTTTGAGCATACGGCGATTTTCAGGATCCATGGTGGTTTCCCACAGCTGCTCCTTATTCATCTCACCCAAGCCCTTGTAACGCTGAACATCGACGCCACGACGAGCCGCCTGCATCAGCTGCTCCCACAGGTGGTGAAAATCTTTAATAGCACTGTCTTTATCACCACGGCGCAAGAACGCGTCATCAGTCAGCACGGTATTCCACTCACCACTTAGGCGTAGTAGGCGTGCATAGTCTGATGAACCCAAAAAGCCCAAATCCAGCAGATAATGCTGCGGCAAGCGGTGCATATAAATCGTCACTCGTGGTAGCCACTGACCAGTACTTTCGGACTCAGTACCTGTCACTTCGGCAAGCTCAACCGATGGTTCAAGCTTCGGTGCAAGTTCAGACAGCTTCGCCTGCAGCACATCTGCCCAAGCCTGCATCGCATCACGATCGCCTGTGGCGGTGGTGTCAAACTTCGGAATAAAGGTCAGTGCATCAAGCAACTCAGATGGGTATTTGCCCTGCAAGCGATTTTTGACCACTTGGCTTTGGCTGTAGTCTTTGAGTAGCTTTTCAAGTGCCACACCAGTGATGGCAGGCGTATCTTTGCTCAAAAACAGCTGATGATCATCAATGGTTGAAGACAACAAATAAGAGTCCAACGCCTCGCCATCTTTGAGATACACCTCTTGCTTGCCACGCTTAACCTTATACAGTGGTGGCTGAGCGATATAGATATAGCCACGCTCAATCAGCTCAGGCATTTGACGGAAGAAGAATGTCAAAAGCAGTGTGCGGATGTGCGAACCATCGACATCAGCGTCAGTCATGATGACGATTTTGTGATAGCGAATCTTATCAGGGTTATACTCATCAGGGCCAATACCTGTGCCCAGTGCAGTGATCAGCGTACCCACATCGGCACTTGAGAGCATCTTATCAAATCGAGCTCGCTCGACATTCAAAATCTTACCCTTCAGCGGCAAAATCGCCTGCATCTTACGATTGCGACCCTGCTTAGCACTACCACCCGCCGAGTCACCCTCGACAATGAATAGTTCGGATAATGCAGGATCTTTTTCTTGGCAGTCCGCCAATTTACCTGGCAAGCCTGCAATGTCCAGCGAGCTTTTGCGGCGCGTCATTTCACGCGCCTTGCGAGCAGCGTCACGAGCACGGGCAGCATCGATGATCTTGGCGGCGATGGACTTGGCAGCAGCTGGATTTTCGAGCAGATATTCAGACAAGCGTTCGTGCATGGTGGTCTCAACCACTGATTTGACTTCACTTGAGACAAGCTTATCTTTGGTTTGTGAGCTGAATTTTGGATCAGGCACTTTGACTGAGATGATGGCGGTCAGACCTTCGCGAGCATCATCGCCAGTGACTTGTACCTTTTCTTTTTTGGCGATATTTTCTGAGTCCATATAGGCGTTTAGGCAGCGTGTCAGTGCCGAACGAAAGCCTGACAAGTGCGTGCCACCGTCTTTTTGGGGGATGTTATTGGTAAAGCACAGTACTTTTTCGTTGTAGCTGTCCGACCATTGTAGTGCCACTTCCACACCGATACCCTCAGCGCCATCGGCGGTGAAATGAAAAATGTCATTCAGTGTCTGCTTGCCACCATTGATATAATTGACAAACTCCGACAAACCACCTTTATGCTCAAACACCTCGGTGGTGCCTGTGCGTTCGTCTGTCAGTACGATACGCACGCCAGAGTTTAGGAAGGATAGCTCACGCAGACGCTTGGCAAGGGTGTCATAATCAAAGGTCGTCACACCCTTAAAAATCTCAAAGCTTGGATAAAAACGCACCTGCGTCCCTGTCTGAGTCGATGGCTCAAGCTTGGCAAGTGGTGCATCTGCTACGCCATCGGTGTAGCTTTGGCTGTGTGCATAGCCATCACGCCAAATGTTGAGCACAAGCTTCTTAGACAAGGCATTGACCACCGAGACGCCTACGCCATGCAGACCACCTGAGACCTTGTAGGAATTATCATCAAACTTACCGCCAGCGTGTAGCACCGTCATGATGACTTCAGCCGCTGACACACCTTCTTCGGGATGGATATCCACAGGGATACCACGACCATTATCCATCACCGATACCGATTCATCATCATGCACGATGATATTGATCTCATCACAATGACCTGCCAATGCCTCATCGATGGCATTATCCACCACCTCAAAGACCATGTGATGCAAGCCTGTACCGTCATCAGTATCACCGATGTACATACCAGGGCGGACACGCACCGCCTCAAGTCCACGCAGTACTCGGACATTTTTGGCGGTATAGGCATCACCGCCAGTGTGCTGGTTTTGGTTGATGGTGTCGGTCATGGGTAATCCTTAAAACGGGTGCTTGGCTGATCATCATCCAAAGCAGGAATAAAAACCACCATATTATAGCATTTTTTTTATAAAAAGTCAGTGTGCTAACAAGTAGCTGCAGGATTTATTGTTTGGGCGACAGCTTGCACCATGATGCACTTGTTGCTGCTTTTTTGGTGGATTTTGGCAAGGATTTTGTCACAGTAGCATCAAAGCTGATGCATCGGCAAAAATTGGCCTTGTTCCACATGAAACATATGATACGCCGCCTGCTCACTGGTGTTGTGTGATGGCAAGTGTTTCAGGATATCTAAGATTTTGTGATGCGTGTCAGTAGTTAAACTGGTGATGATCAGTTGACAAGGTAATGATAACGCTGTCTGTAGCAGGATCTGCATCGCAGCGTTATCCAGCTCAGCATCGATATCGTCGATCAATACCACGGGGAATGTGGCGTCGCTATTTGAGTGACTGATGGCATTGCAGATCAGCTGTAACTGTGACAGCTTTAATGCGGTAATTAATAGCTTTTTTTCACCGCGGGATAAGATGTGTGTGGCTTGTTCGCGGATCTTTTGACCTTGGTCGTTGGTGGATTTGAACAGCACCGACACATCAGCACGATGCGCACCGATGCGTGTATATCCCAATTCAATATCCTGATCGATGCGCGATCGCAGTGTATCGATCAGAGGATTTTTGGTGTCAAATCCAGCCACATACTGCAAGCTTAAGCTGTGTTGATATTCAGGCAGTAGCAGGCCGAGCATTTGCTGAAAATGAGTCTCCCACGCCAAAAAAATCTCTTGGCGATGCTCGTGCAGGGCGTGGGCAAAATAAGATAACTGCCCATCCCAAGCCAAAAGCTCATTAAGACGATGTTGGATACTGGGCTGTTTTAATAAACTATTTCGCTGCTTGAGCAGTCTTTGGTATTGTAGCCACTGCTGATAAAATTCAGGTTTCATGTGAAACACCAGCCAATCAAGCAGCTGGCGGCGCGTGCCACTGCCCTCATCAAGCAGGCTCATCCCAACAGGATCGATCAATAAAGTCGGCAGCTGAAAGCTAAGCACACTTTGGCTGGCAGCTGTCTGACCATTAAAACGCAGCAGCGTGTCTGACTTGCCTTGCGTATCGAGCTTTTTTTGGATCGCCAAAGTATTGCTAGGATCACCGAAGGTTTTTGCCCAGATGGTGCAGTCAGATTCGTGATGGCGGATATAGCGGCGCGGCTCATGATGGCGAAAACTTTTACCCCGAGACAACAAAAACACCGCCTCTAATAGCGATGTTTTGCCACTGCCATTGGCGCCGATGATCAAATTGCATCGTGCCAAAGTCAGCTCAGCCTGCCCAAGATTGCGCAGTTTATGAATGTTTAGCTGCTGGATCACTCAGGTTGCATCCTATAGGCGCATCGGCATGATGATGTACTGATGCAGATCATCACCCACTTGATAGATCAGCACCGGCGAGCTTGGCTGATTCATCTCCATACGGACTTCACCTTCAAGCACACTCAAAACAGCACGCAGATAGGCTTCATTAAAAATCAGCTCAATCACATCGCCCTCATGCTGCACACCCAGCACCTCTTCAGCTTCACCCTCACCTTTGTCGCTGACGCTGATTTTGCATTGATCGGTAGTATCAAAGTTAAGCAGCACCCCAGGATTGGCTTTACTGTTTAGCACCGAGATGCGTCTTAGCACATCCATGGCTTCATCTTTATTAAAATTGGCAGCATTGATGTTATTGGTCGGTAACACGCGGCGATAGTCAGGGAATTTGCCCTCGATCAGACGCGCCGACAAGCTCACCTCAAGCACCGCATCCGTCTCCTCATCACTGAGTGTCAAGCCAACATGCAAAAACTCAGCATCAAACCCAAGCTCAACAATCGTAGCATCCTCTGTGGTCTTGGCAAGCTCCAGTAATAAACGCTCAAGCTCAGCCACCGCCTTACCAGGGATGATCACCTGATTGGCCTGATAGCTATCAGACAATAAGCGATGCGCCACGGCCAGACGATGGCCATCGGTGGCGACCGCGGTAAGCTTGCTATCATTGATGTCAAACAACATCCCCGTCAGATAGTGGCGCACATCTTGGGTCGCCATCGCAAACCGCGTATGATGGATGAGGCTGGTCAAATCGCCTTGACTGATCTTCACCACCGTCGATGGCAATGCAGCGCCAATGCTTGGAAAATCTTGGGCAGGCAAACTGCTTAGCGTATAGCGGCCTTTGCCACTGGTGATCACACAGCGGCTTGTGTTCTCGGGCGCATCGATCGTCACCGTGTCAGCCGACAATGATTTACAGATATTAAAAAACATCTCAGCTGGCAAAGTGGTGCTGCCTGCCAAAATACAAGCACCCGATGGGATGGTAAACCGCGTGGTCAGCTCAAGCTCCAAATCCGATGCTGTCAGTGTCAAACACCCCTCTTCAAGCACCAGCTTGATATTACCTAAAATAACAAAGCGATGGCGCTTATCCGCCGCCTTGACCACCATGTTGATGGCTTTGATTAACAACTCACGATTGATGGATAATTTCATACAAGCTCACATGATTTATGGGGTGATTGACTAAAATTTGGTGAATTTTGATCAGACATATTCTAGCATCATTTTTAGCGAATGATAGTCTTTGTCGATGTTGGCATCAGACACTCGCAGCTCTTCGATCTTTTCACAAGCATGCATCACAGTGGTATGATCACGACCGCCGAACACTTGGCCGATCTCAGGAAAGCTGTCGCGAGTCAATTCACGGATCAATGCCATCGCCATCTGTCTGGGTCTGGCGATATGACGAGCGCGCTTTTTGCCCATCAGATCCTTGGGAGAGATTTCATAATATTCCGCCACCAAATCTCGGATGCTTTCAGCATTGAGCGCCCGAGCCCGCGCTTGCACTTGATCTTTGATGGCATCTTTGACCAATGGCAGTGATACAGGCTCATTTCTTAAAATGGTGGCTGACAGCTGCACGCGCTTTAAGGCGCCCTCAAGACCGCGCACATCTGGCGGCAGGTTTTGCGCCATATACAATGCGCATTCTTTGGGCAAATCCAGCGTCAAAATACTGGCTTTTTTCTCCAAAATCTGTACCCGCATTTCCATATCGGGTGGCTCAATGGACAGCTGCAGACAGCTTGAAAGCCTTGAGATGTAGCGCTCGCCAAAGCTGACCATCTGCGAAGGCGGGCGGTCGGAGGCCAGCACCACTTGTTTATTACTGCCGCTGCCCGAAAAAGCATCAAACAGCTTCATCAAAATCTCAGTCACTTTTGGCGCTTTTGAACCACTCACCATATGCACATCATCGATGATTAATAGATCAGCCTGGCAGATTTCTTTTTCCATCTGCACGATGTCATTGGTGCGAAATGCCTCCAAAGTGATTTTATAAAAATGATCTTTGGTGAAATAAAAATAGCGTTTGCCATATTTTTGATAGCGGTGCGCCATGGCATGCATCAAATGCGTCTTACCCAGACCCGATGAACCATAAATAAAAATCGGGCCATAATTGTGCTTGCTGTCTTTTTTGGACAATTCATTACAAGCATTATAAGCTGAGGCATTGGATTTGCCTTTGACAAAGGCATCAAAAGTAAAAGCAGGATCGATCGGCAGACCCTCAACCATGCCAGGTTTGTTTTTGTCTTTGGCTTTTGGTTTTTTGGCGGGGGTGCTTGGGGTGGTACTGACGACCATTTCAATACGCACCGTTTGCACTTTATCTGGGGCGTGCTGTAAGGCAAGTTCACTGATTTGTGCCAAATAGCGCTCTTTGACATGCTTAACCCACATCATATTAGGCGCCAAAAGCAGCAATTCATTGCCGCTTAATTCAGCTTTTAAGGGCGCAATCCACTGGCGATAGTCC
The DNA here is from genome assembly GCF_002894025.1 of Moraxella sp. RCAD0137. NCBI lineage: Bacteria > Pseudomonadati > Pseudomonadota > Gammaproteobacteria > Moraxellales > Moraxellaceae > Moraxella > Moraxella sp. RCAD0137. Next base: position 17,136 of record NZ_LTCC01000017.1, on the reverse strand, counting down.
TTATCCTCCATCATAAATTGCAAATCAGGCAGGCATTTTTGCCACACGCTTTCGCCATCATCTACCGATGACGGATTGCCAGCTGTTGGCATATCTTCAAACAGACTCATGACCCACCTCAAAAAAAATACACTGCATAATGCAGCCATCAATTAACTTGCTCAAGCGAGTCAAATAGTATCACAATTTTGTCAAATTTCAAGCATTATTTTTTGTGGATAACTTTATGAAAAACTCTGTGGATAACTTTAAAAATTGACTTTTCCACATTTCACCAACATTTTATAAACATCACTTTCCACAGGATAAATATATGATATTTAATAATAAAATCAACTTATCAACAGAAATTTTGCTCTTATATTATTATTATATTTGGGTCTTATTTTAACTAATAAGCAGATCAACAATCTGTGGATAACTTTTAACATTGCATCTTAGCAAGCCTTAGTATAACAAAAGATGAGTGAATAAAATAGCAACTCAATACAGTCAGCCATCGCCATACTCAGTGGCATTAAGCACTTAATATCAACAAACTCATGTTGACTTTTGATGAATATTTTGATAAGATTGTCAGGTTTTTCGCTTATCAAAGCAAAACATTAACTAGTTAATTGTCAATATTTGGGCAGTTTATCAACTTTGATGAGTCGCCCAAACAGTCACCAGCAATGGTGCACATCTTTTACAGGTGATTTATGAAACGTACATTTCAACCAAGCGTTTTAAAGCGTAAACGCACTCATGGTTTCCGTGCACGCATGGCAACCAAAAAAGGCCGCCAAGTTTTGGCTCGTCGTCGCGCCAAAGGCCGTCATCGTTTGACTGTGTAATCACAGCCATCCCAAAAGCACCGTCAAACGGTGCTTTTTTATACCAAAATTTTGACATATTCAGCCGTTATCACCACCAAAAGACAGATATTCGTGCTAAAATCAGCCAAAATCCCCAAAAATAGCCAGATTATGACCATCCGACAGCAGCCAACAATCCCATCATCAAACCACACAACAAGCCATGATTTTCCTAAGCGGTATCGACTTTTGGGATCTGATGACTTTAAGGCGGTATTTGATGCACCCATCAAAAAAATTCACACCGCGCATTTGCTGGCTTTTATTGCCAAAGGCAGTGCGGATTCATCCAGACTTGGACTTGCCATCACCAAAAAAAAGCTTAGGCATGCTGTGGCGCGTAACCGCATTAAGCGCTTAACGCGTGAGGCATTTCGTCAGCAGCGCAGCCAATTTGAGACCATTGACATTGTTGTCATCATTAAAGCCAGTTATGATAAACGCTTTGATATTGGCCGAGAAGTCGATGAATTGTTTAGTAAAATTCATCAAAAATTTGGTCAATCAAAAACAGCTTAGCCTTTAACTATTTAGATATGATAAAAAATCTACTGCTATGGATGATCGGATGCTATCGTCGATATCTGAGTCCTATGATGGCGCCCAGATGTCGCTTTTATCCGACTTGCTCAAGTTATGGTCGGCAGGCGCTATTATGGCATGGCGCAGCCAAAGGTACATGGCTTACCTTAGGGCGTATTGCCCGCTGCCATCCATGGGGCGGCTCGGGGGTGGATTTTGTGCCATTGCCGCTTGATCGCTATCAATATCTGCCCGCTTGTCATCACTGGCAGCTGGTGTATCAGGATCGGCTGACTTATGCATATCGGCTAAATTTGTGGATGAATAAGGCTAAGGACTGATGATCGGTGTATCGTGGTGGGTTTTATTCGTTCAGATTTGATCTATAAAGCGTGCCATATTCTAACATCCTGCCATCAACACTGTGGATGGTTGGATTTATTTGTGTTTATGAGAGCTTTGGGAGATAAAATAGCAATATTTTCTAGGATTTTTGGCATATTTTTAGTACAATAAAGGGTTTGAACATAACCTGGGCGCCAGCCTGTGTTGTTTATGCTTAACGGATTTGAACTTTATGCAAAAAATTCTTCGGATTTTAATCATCGTGGCGATGCTCATTACAGCCTATTTGCTGATCTTGGCATGGCGTGATGATTACGCAGGAAAACCTGCAACCACAGCACCTGTGGCGACCCAAACCAGCAGCAGCGCCGATGTGCCTAGCGCACAAATGACTGGCGATGTACCAAGTGTCAGTGCAGGTGCGCCAGCCGATCAGCAAACGGCCAATCTGATCAGCGTCGATACCGACCGCTATGAGATCAAGATTAACCCTGTCGGTGGTGACATCGTTTATGCAGCACTTAAGCAGCACAATGCCACCAAAGACAGCAACACCCCTTTTGTACTGCTAGAAAATGATGCGACGCGCACTTATGTGGCGCAATCAGGCTTGATGGGTCGTGATGGCATCGATACCTCCCAAGGCCGCGCAGTGTACACCAGTCCGCGCACAAGCTATCAATTAAACCCAAGTGCAGGCTCATTGCAGGTGCCGCTGGTTTATCAAAAAGACGGCGTTACCATCACCAAAACCTACACATTCAACGCAGGTCAATACCCGATCAACCTAAGCTATAACATCAACAACACCTCTGCTAATGCTTGGCAAGGTCAGATGTATGCTCAGCTAAAGCGTGATAATAGCAAAGATCCTGGTCTGGATGACAAAGGCATGCTGGGCATGGCTACTTATCTGGGTGGTGCTTGGGGTACGCCAGATGATCCTTATAATAAGCTGAAATTTTCAAACTTTGGCGATGGCCTGAATGTCAAAAGCAAAGACGGCTGGGTAGCGATCGTACAGCATTATTTTGTCTCAGCTTGGACGCCATCAAACAGCTTTGAGGCTGATTTCTTTACTCGCACCACTGGCAATGAGCATTTTATTGGCTATAACAGCCCTGTGATTAATGTTGATGCAGGCAAACAAATCACCCTAAACAGCACGCTGTATGCAGGCCCAAAAATCCAATCAGAGATGGCGCCTGTGGCTGAAGGCTTGAATAAGACAGTGGATTATGGTCTGCTGTGGCCGATCTCAAAAGTATTATTTGCCATTTTGGATGGCATTCATAAGTTTATCGGCAACTGGGGTTGGTCGATCGTGGTGTTGACCTTGATCATCAAGATTGCTCTGTTTTGGTTGTCAAACAAAAGCTATGTATCGATGGCAAAAATGCGTGCCATCGCGCCAAAGCTGCAAGCATTAAAAGATAAGCATGGCGACGATCGCATGGCGATGAGTCAAGAGATGATGCAGCTATATCGCGATGAGAAAGTCAATCCGATGGCAGGCTGTTTGCCGATTTTGATTCAGATGCCGATCTTCCTAGGTTTGTACTGGATGTTGGTTGAGTCAGTTGAGCTGCGCCATGCACCGTGGATTGGCTGGATCACCGATTTGTCTGCGATGGATCCGTGGTTTATTTTGCCGATTTTTATGGGCGTGACCATGTATGTTCAGCAGCTACTAAACCCGCAGCCGACCGATCCTATGCAGGCGAAGATGATGAAAATCTTGCCACTGGTGTTTGCGATCTTTATGCTGTGGTTCCCAGCAGGTCTTGTGCTATACTGGACGGTGAATAACCTATTTAGCATGATCCATCAGCACCTTGTCAATAAGCGTGTGGCGCGCGAAATGCAAGCCAAGCAAGCATAAGCAGCCAACACCCAAATCCCACAAATCTTAAGTTTGTGGGATTTTTTATTGGCAATTATTCGCCCAATGGTGATAAAATAAAAGGTTAATTGATAAATTTAATAAAGCCATGAATATGATACAACAACCCACTATCGCCGCCATCGCCACACCCATCGGACAAGGGGGCGTGGGCATCATTCGCCTGTCGGGTAAGGATGCTTATCAGATTGGTTGCGCCATCACCCAGCGAGAGTCGCTGACGCCGCGAGTGGCGCACTTTGGTGGATTTTTTGGCAATGATGGCATCATCGATGAAGGGGTGGTGATTTATTTTAAGGCACCGCATTCATTTACTGGCGAGGATGTGGTGGAGCTGCAGGGGCATGGCGGCATGATTCTTCAAAACCTGCTGTTGGCGCGAGTATTTGAGCTTGGTGCCAGACAAGCTACCGCAGGTGAGTTTTCATATCGCGCCTTTGAAAATGATAAAATTGACTTGGTGCAAGCTGAAGCCATCAGTGATGCCATCGCAGCCACTTCAGTTGCCCAAGCGACCAGCGCCATTCGCTCTTTGACTGGTGAATTTTCTAACAAAATCAATACACTGCATGATGATCTGACTCACCTGCGACTGTATGTCGAGGCAGCGATCGACTTTCCAGATGAAGAGGATGTGGATTTTTTGAGCGATGGCGTGATTTTGGGCAAGATAAACGCGGTGTTATCAGGCATCGATGAGATATTAGCCACCGCCAAGCAAGGTCAGCTGCTTAGAGATGGTGTGCATGTGGTGCTGGCAGGTAAACCAAATGCTGGCAAATCAAGCCTGCTAAACCGCTTATCAGGTACAGAGCGCGCCATCGTAACCGACATCGCTGGCACGACGCGCGATACTCTGGAGGAGACACTGGTATTGGGCGGTTTGACGGTGCATTTGACCGACACCGCTGGCCTGCGTGACACGATTGATAAGGTGGAGCAAATCGGCATCGCTCGTGCGTTTGAGGCGATTCATAAGGCGGATGTGCTGCTGATGGTGTATGATGCTAGCCAAGAGCACGATCCATTGGCACTGGCCAAAGAGTTGTTTGCAGAGGTGATGACAGCGGATGATGCGCTATTCACCCAAAAGCTGATCTTGGTTGCCAATAAAAGCGATCTGTTGCCAGATCCGCCGATGCATGTTGTTTCACATGAAACAGAATTGGCCATCCAAACCGTTTATGTTTCATGTGAAACTGGCGATGGCATCGATAGTTTAATTAAAGTGCTTAGTGATAAAGTCGGCTTTCACCCACCCGAAAACAGTTTGATCGCTCGTACCAGACACATCGATGCACTGAACCGCGCCAAGGCTTTTGTTATCGAAGCGCGCGATCAGCTGACGATCTATCATGCGGGTGAGTTGGTGGCAGACAGTCTAAGACAGTCACAGTTGGCGCTCGGTGAAATCACAGGTCAGATGAGTGCCGATGAGTTATTAGGTAAGATTTTTTCAAGTTTCTGTATTGGTAAATGAGTATAAATTGGGTATATTTTCTTAATTATCAATAATCGGGTAAATGTATTCAATACGCTAGATTAATCAATAAAATTAAAAAATAATAAAGGAGTCGTCATGCACTGCCCTTTTTGTAATGCAGATGATACCAAAGTCATGGATTCGCGTCTGGCGGCTGAGGGTGCCCAAGTGCGTCGTCGTCGGCAGTGTGCAGCCTGTGGAGAGCGTTTTACCACTTTTGAGGTCTGTGAGGTGGTGATGCCCAGGATCATCAAATCCAGTGGTCGCATTGAGCCATATGATCAAAGTAAGCTGCGCCGCTCGATCGCTCTACCGCTCCAAAAACGCCCCATCAGTGCCGATGAGATCGAAGCCAGTATCAGTCGCATCGAGCAAGCACTACGCAAAACAGGTGAGCGTGAGGTCACAAGTAAGGTGCTTGGTGAAATCGTGATGAGTGCCTTAAAATCACTCGATGATGTCGCTTATGTTCGCTTTGCCAGTGTCTATCGTGATTTTCAGGACATCAGCGAATTTCGTGCAGAGCTTGATAAAATTAATTTACCAAAGCAAGGTGAAGGCTTGTGAACCCTTTGAATCATTGGCATAATAGCGATATTTATTATATGCAGCTTGCCATCAGCGAGGCCAAAAAAGGCATCTATACCACTCGCCCAAACCCTGCAGTGGGTTCGGTGATCGTCAAAGATGGTCAGATCATCGGCACAGGATTTCATCCTAAAGCAGGACAGCCGCACGCAGAAGTTTTTGCACTCAGACAGGCAAGGGATTCCGGCTTTGACACCCAAGGTGCGTGCGCTTATGTGACGCTCGAGCCATGCAGCCATACCGGACGCACGCCACCATGCGCGGACGCACTGATCAACTCTGGCATCCGCCGCGTGGTCGTTGCAAGTCTCGATCCCAATCCAATAGTCGCAGGCAATGGCATCAAAAAACTCAAAGCGGCTGGCATTGAGGTCATCGTCGGTGTCTGTGCTGATGAGGCGATGGCGCTGAATGCCGGGTTTTTAAAAGCGATGGCCACAGGCATGCCCTATGTGCGCCTAAAAATGGCTGGCAGCATCGATGGCCGCACCGCCATGGCCTCGGGTGAATCCAAATGGATCACTGGTAACGAGGCGCGTGAGGATGTCCAAAAACTGCGCGCTATGAGCGCAGCCATCATCACAGGCTCAGGCACCATCCTAGTAGATGATCCGAGGCTTACAATCAGAAGTCAGCAGCTGGGAGTGGCCATTGAGCAGATACCAGCTCCCAAGATCGTCGTTGTCGATCGCCGTGGCCGCATCCAAAAGGGTGCTCATCAGATCTTCAATCACCATGATGTGCTGCTATGGCGTGAAGATCTGACAACGCTGCTCAAGCAGTTGGTATCGGTGCATCAGTGTTACGATGTGATGGTTGAGGCAGGAGCGTCATTGTCTGGTGCATTCATTGCCTCAGGTTTGGTGGATGAGCTGATCGTTTATCAAGCACCGTGCATATTGGGTCATACAGCGCGATCGATGTTTGCTTGTGAGGTTCAGACACTTGCGCATCAGCACCGTTTTGACTTGGTTTCAGTGGATAAAATCGGTCGAGATTTGCGCACGATTTATAAAACACTGAATACATAATTTTAATTTAAATTTTATAATATGAAGTTATCCACAGCTTGATTATTTGATGATTAATCCCAATCTGATGGATATGCTGATCAAATTAGGCTGTGGATAAATTATAAATATCAGTGGTATTGTCATTTAAATACCGATATAAACCATTGATTTTATTATAATTTTAAAATTTATCTTTGGCAAATCATTCATTAACTGACACCTGTGGATAACTCACCGAGTGCTATTTGATTGTAGATTGACGATCAAGCGCAGTTTGGAGTTATCCACAGCACACACAGAGATCATTATGTTTACAGGTATTATCGAAACCACTGGCAGTATCAAATCCATCAGTCAAATCGGTGGTGATATTCAGCTACACATTCATGCCCCAGACTTGGATTTTTCTGATGTGCAATTAGGTGATTCGATCGCTTCAAATGGCATCTGTCTGACTGTAGTTGCCATCGGCAATCAAAGCTATGCTGTCGATGTTTCACGGGAAACACTCAGTAAATCTGCCCTGCAAAACTGGCGTGTCGGCGATATCATCAATCTGGAAAAAGCCATGCTACCCACCACGCGATTTGGTGGTCACATCGTCGCAGGTCATGTCGATGGCGTCGGTGTGGTGCGTTATATGGCCAAAGATGCTCGCTCGATCTATATCGAGATTGAGCTTCCAAGCGAGTTGATGCGTTATACTGCCGATAAAGGCTCAATTACTGTCGATGGCATCAGTTTGACCACCAATGCCATCAAGCCAGACCAAAATTTGGTCTGCCTAAATATCATCCCGCACACAGCTGAGCGCACCAATATTGATAAGCATTGGTTGGTGGGCGCACTGGTGAATATCGAGGTGGATCTGGTGGCAAGATATTTAGAGCGATTATTGTTATCTAAACAAGCACCACAGGCTGTCAGCAGTATCACTGAAGAGACACTGGCCAAGGCGGGATTTTATTTATAATTGATTAGATTTAATATATAAAATTTATTTTTATTATTAAAATTTATGATTTTATATATTTAGATAAATAACTCAATAAAAATCTGTTTTATACTTTAGATAATTAAGAAAATTTGATGGATGAATAATAATGAATTTGTCACCACTTAGAGTCATTTTCGCAGGTACGCCAGAATTTGCTGCTGTCAGTCTGCAGTATCTGATTGACCATCAGGCGGCACTTAATATTGAGATCGTCGCGGTCTACACCCAGCCTGATCGCAAATCTGGCAGGGGTCAAAAGCTCACCGCATCGCCTGTTAAGCAGGTGGCGATGGCGCATGACATTGCAGTTGAGCAGCCTGTCAGCTTTAGCCTAAGATATGCGCCTGATGATGGCATCAGTGGTAAGGTTTCACGCGAAACACTGGCTGCCTATCAACCAGATGTGATGATCGTCGCTGCTTATGGTTTGATTTTGCCATTGGGTGTGCTAAATATCCCAACTTATGGCTGCTTGAATATCCATGGATCGCTACTGCCCAGATGGCGTGGCGCTGCACCGATCCACCGAGCGATATTGGCAGGTGATCAAGAGACTGGCATCACCATCATGCAGATGGCACAAGGACTGGACACAGGCGATATGCTGTATCGTGTGTCTTGCCCAATCAACGAAACAGATACAACTCAGACGCTGCATGATAAGCTGGCTGCATTGGGTGCTGAGGCCATCGCCGAGGTACTAAAAGATCTGCACGCGTATCAAGATAAAGCAGTGCCTCAGCAGGAGGATCAGGCTAATTATGCCGAGAAAGTGCATACCAAAGAAGGTCAGATAAATTGGCATGACAATGCGTATCACATCGCGCGTCAGATTCGCGCGCTCAATGCTTATACTTATCTAAATGGCGAGCGCATCAAAATCATCAGCGCGCTGCCAATCAAGCATGATCAAACCACAACAGTACGCGCAGGTCAAGTGGTGAGTGTCGGTAAAAATGCCATACTGGTTTCATGTGGAACATCAGAGGATGGTGTGCAGCATTTGATCAATTTAACCTCATTACAATGGCCGGGTGGTAAGCCGCTGACAGCTGAACAAATCGCTCATGGGAATAAAATTAACGATGGCGATATTTTTGAGATAAAAATTGATGAATGATATTTATAAAAAATTAAACAATAAAAAGCTGTCTAATCGCGCAAAAGTCATCGCTGTTATTGAAGAGATTCTACAAGGTAAATCTTTATCTTCGCTGCTAGATCACTTATTGTCCTCGATCGATGCTGACAGTCGCGGCTTTGTGCATGAGCTGTTATTGGGTACTTTGCGCCAATGGTGGGCGTTGTCACGCATCACCGAAAGCTTGGTGCCTAGACCGATCAGTGATCCTGGGGTGGTGGCAGCTTTGCATGTCGGCTTGTATCAGCTGTTGTACATGCATACCGCTGAGCATGCAGCGGTTCATGAGACGGTAGAATCGCTTAAAGAGCTAGGCAAAGATTATGGTGCAGGGTTATTAAATGCCGTATTACGAAAAGTCCAAAAGACGCCCAATAAATTTGCTAAAAAAATCAATAAAAATCATAGTCTGCCAAATTGGCTAGCAAAAGCACTCAAGAGTGATTGGCCGCAGTACTATGACGCACTGGGTGCTGCCCTAAAACAGCCTGCGCCTGTGTTTTTGAGGGTGAATGAGCGCCGATGCAGCACCGAGCATTATAGCCGTTTGCTTGATGAGCATGGCATAGCACACAGCCTTGTGGCTTTGGGTTGTCAAGACAAGCAAACTATCCGCTTGGATCAGATGCAGCGCATCACTGATCTGCCACACTTTGTCGATGGCTGGGTATCGGTTCAGGATGCTCATGCTCAGCTGACAGCACATTTGCTTGAGCCATATATCGATGGGCATAGTACAGTCTTGGACATGTGCTGCGCGCCCGGAGGCAAAACCGCGCATTTGCTAGAAAAGTTTCACATGAAACACTTATATGCCGTCGATCATGATACTGATCGTCTTAGCCGTGTTCATGATAATCTGCATCGACTTGGCTTGGTCGATGAGCGTCTATCCATCATTGAGGCTGATGGCACAGCGTGGCAGGCGGATTGCTTGTTGGATGTGATCGTGCTGGATGCGCCTTGTACGGCTACAGGTGTGCTGCGTCGTCATCCTGATATTGCTCTGCTGCGCCAAAGCGAGGATGTCGCCAAAACGCAGCGTTTGCAGCGCGAAATTCTAGAAAATCTGTGGCCACGGCTGGCTGATGGCGGTGTGTTGTTGTATGTGACTTGCTCGATTTTAAAGGTGGAAAATGAGTCGCAACTGGTGGATTTTTTGTCTTGTCATGATGATGCCATGGCGCTGCCGTTTAAGCTTGATTTAGCCCATCAAATACCACAGCAGGTAGGCTATCAATGCCTGCCCATAGAGACTGGTGGTGGCGATGGCTTTTATTATGCATTGCTCAAAAAATCATCACGAACTTAATTAACATCTGGCTGATTTTATCGCATTTTATGATAAAATTGTGCTAAAATTGAGTCAATCAAAACTTTATAAATTGGAGATCTTATGCAATATATCAGCACCCGTGGCAATACGGCACCGATGGCATTTAGTGATGTGCTTTTGATGGGTCTTGCCCCAGACGGTGGCTTGATGCTGCCGCAATCTTACCCAACCATTGATGAGGCCACTTTGGATGCGTGGCGCAAGCTTGACTACACTGAGCTGGCATATGAGATCATGTCGCTGTACGCCACCGATATTCCTGCTGAGGATTTGCGTAATATCATCAATAAAACCTATACCAAACAAGCCTTTGGCAGTGATGAGATCATTCCAGTGACCAAGCTGTATGACAATATCTCATTGCTTGAATTGTCCAATGGTCCGACGCTTGCCTTTAAAGATGTCGCGATGCAATTTTTGGGCAATGCCTTTGAATATGTTCTTAAACAAAAAGGCGAACGCTTGACCATCATCGGCGCCACTTCTGGCGATACAGGCAGTGCGGCTGAATATGCCCTACGCGGCAAAGACAACATCGAGGTCTTTATGATGTCGCCGAATGGCAAAATGAGCGCTTTTCAGCGTGCGCAAATGTATAGCCTGGATGATGCCAACATCCACAATATCGCGGTCGATGGCATGTTTGATGACTGTCAAGATATTGTCAAGTCACTACAAGAAGATGCTGAATTTAAGGCTAAATACAGCCTAGGTACTGTCAATTCGATCAACTGGGGTCGTATTTTGGCGCAGATTGTCTATTATTTTAAAGGTTATTTTGCTGCGACAACTGATAACAGCCAAAAAATCAGCTTTTGTGTGCCATCGGGAAATTTTGGCAATATTTGTGCAGGTCACATCGCGCGTGAGATGGGATTGCCAATCGATCGTTTGATTGTGGCGACCAACGAAAATGATGTGCTGAATGAATTTTTTAATACTGGCAAATACACACCGCGCAAATCGAACGAAACTTATGTCACCTCAAGCCCTTCGATGGACATCTCCAAGGCATCAAATTTTGAGCGTTTTGTGTTTTTATTATTGGATAAAAACAGCGAGCAAGTCGCGCAGCTGTTCGGCAATGTGAGAGTTGGCAAGGGGTTTGATTTGTCTGATAAACTTGCTACTGTGACGAGCCAATTTGGTTTTGCTGCAGGCAAATCTACACACCAAGATCGCATCAAGACCATCAAACAAGTTTATGAACAAACAGGCCGACTGATCGATCCGCACACTGCCGATGGCGTAAAAGTGGCAATGGATCTGCAGCATAAAGGTGAGCAGATTTTGGTGGCCGAAACTGCTTTGCCTGCCAAATTTGAAGATACCATCATCGAAGCGGTGGGTGATATCACTCTGCCACGCCCTGAGCATACCATCGGCCTTGAGGATAAGCCGCAGCGCGTGGCGGTGGTGGATAATGATGCCAAAGCGGTGGCAGCGCTGATCGAGCAGTATGTGACTGCGCGCTGATCGATGGCGTATGCAACTGTGACGCGCCAACAGTCGATGTTGGCGCTTTGGTATGTGACCAATGCCTCACTGATCTCTTATCGTAAGCTTAGCGAGCGCTTTGGTGATGCTAAGTCAGCGCTGACGGCTGCCAAGGCCGATTGGCAGGCACTGGGTATCCATGCAGCGCACATCGATCGCTGGCAAGATGAGGCCAATACATTGGCATTCATCGATAAAGTCGCTCATGATGTCTCCATCGGCAGCTATTCAATGTGTTTTTTGGGCGATGAGGATTATCCGCAGGCGCTGATGGCGATTTATGATCCGCCGCCGGTGCTGTTTTATCGAGGGGATTTATCCAGACTCAACGAACGCCAAATTGCCATCGTTGGCAGCCGAACCCCTACCGAAGATGCCCAAAAAATCACTTTTGATTTGGCACAATACTTGGTGCAAGCTGGATTTGTGGTGACCAGTGGTCTGGCTCAAGGCGTGGATAGACAGGCGCACTTGGGGGCGCTGGCGCAGCTGCCTGCCCTGTCTGGGCGCACCATTGGCGTGATGGGAACTGGCATCGATGTGTGTTATCCGCGAAATCATACCGCACTGTTTGCGCAGATCGTGGCTGAAGGTGGCTGCTTGATCAGCGAACTGCTGCCATCGACGCCAGCCAGCAAGCACACTTTCCCCAGACGCAATCGGCTGGTGGCAGGCCTATCACTGGCCACCGTGGTCACAGAAGCAGCCCTACAAAGCGGCTCGCTCATCACCGCCAGATTGTCTGCTGAGATGGGCAAACAAGTCTTTGCAATTCCAAGCAGTATCAATAATCCCAACGCTGAGGGCTGTCATCATTTGATCCGTGAGGGTGCGACGCTGATTTATCATCCTGAGCAGATCATCGAAGATCTTAATCAAGGTGGGGATTTTTTTAATGCTTTGCCAAAAACTTTCAGCCAAGGTATGTCGGTCTATGCCGAGCTGTCATCAGTGCCAACGCCTGCTGTATCCACGCCCAACAAATCCACTGTCATTGTCCCTGAACACTTGTCAGCTGTCTATGACATGATGGATGAGCCGCGCGATCTGGATGCGTTGGTGATGATGAGTGGCCATCCGGTGGCACAGCTGTTATCTGCGCTGATGGAGCTTGAAATCTTGGGCTTGATTCAACAAACAGGCGGCAGATATGCCAAAAGCTAAACGCATCTTTGGTGCTGAGGATGTCGATGCTGTCAGTGCTTATCTCAAGGCTGGCGGTGTTTTGGCTTATCCAACCGAAAGTGTCTGGGGCTTGGGGTGTGATGCCAGTCACTCGCACGCGCTTGATCAAATCATCAGCCTAAAAAATCGTGATCTGGGAAAGGGGTTGATCGTGCTGAGCGATACCGCCTGCCGACTGCCGCCACTGCTTAATGTTTCACATGAAACTTTTGATTGGGAGAAACTTGAACAGGCTGCAATGGCTTATACCGCCTCTCATCAACGAGCGCTGACTTGGCTTGTGCCTGTCAAAGCTGGTCATCTGCCAAAGATTCTTACAGGCGATCACGATACGCTTGCAGTGCGCATCACTACACATCCGCTACTAAGTGAGCTGTGTCGGCATCTGATCTCTGACCAAAACCCTTATGGCTTTTTGGTGTCAACGAGTTGTAATCGTTCAGGTCAACCACCTGCCCGCACATTGGCTGAGGCGATGGCGTATTTTGGTGATAGGGTGGCCTATTTGGATGCTCAGACGCTTGGCTTTGATCAGCCAAGCTGTATCATGAATTTGGTGACGGGTAAGGTTTTGCGTTGAATTTTTTATATAGTGATTTAACTTCAAAATCACTAAAACCGTTCGCCCTGAGCTTGTCGAAGGGCAATGGTTTTTCGTCATGGTTCGACAAGCTCACTGCCAACGAAAAACTTAATCGTGGTGTATTTTGGAGTTTGGTAACTATCTTTTAAAATATCTGATTTGCAGCAAAAACACCGCCTAGTGAATAAGCGGTGTTTTGTTTTTATGTGCTAAACAAGGGGGCGATTAGGATGGTTTTTTGGCAAAGACTAATTTGACAATCTGCCAAGCTACTGCCACCGCACCGATGATGAATACCACATCACCAAAGGTGCGCACCCAACGCAAGGTCTCAAGAAACCCTTGCTGCATAAAGCCTTCGCTACGCGCATACCATAAGCCTTCGGTGATGGCGGCGTGTGCTTGGAAGATACCGATTGGCAACAGACTGGTGGCGATCATCAGTACCAGACCAATATTCAGTGCCCAAAAACCAAGCTTCATCAGCTTATCATCAAAGTGATGCTCAGGGCGCAGATAGCGCACAATCAGCAGCACAAAGCCTAGCGCCAAGAATCCATACACTCCGAACAAGGCAGCGTGTGCGTGCACTGCGGTGGTGTTCAAGCCTTGTAGATAGAACAGTGAGATCGGCGGGTTGATCATAAAGCCGAACACACCCGCACCAAGCATATTCCAAAATGCCACAGCGGTGAAGAATAGGATTGGCCATTTCAGTTTTTGCATCCAAGGCGCTTGATGCTGCTTAGAATAATGCTCATAGCCTTCATAGCCAAGCACCACCAATGGCACAACTTCTAAAGCTGAGAATGACGCACCCATCGCCATAATCGGCGTGGTCGTACCTGTAAAGTACAAGTGATGGAAAGTGCCTGGAATACCGCCAACCAAGAACAGCGCCGCTGATGCGATGGCAGAACCTGTGGCAGTGCGATAGCTGACCAAGCCCAAATTATAAAAGATAAAGGCAAATGATGCGGTGGCAAAGACTTCAAAAAAGCCTTCTACCCACAGATGCACCACCCACCAGCGCCAGTATTCCATGATGGCGATGTTAGTGCGCTCACCGTAGAACAGCCCTGAGCCGTAGAACAGACCCACGCACAGCACCGATGCGACGAAGATGGCAAGCAGGTTTTTGTCGCCGTGTTGTTTAAAGCCATTGACCCAGCCACGCATCATCAGTACAAGCCAAATCAGCACACCGACCCATTTTAGGATTTGCCAAAAACGACCCAAATCGACATATTCATAGCCCTGATGACCGAACCAGAAATTCAGATCAGCAGGCAAAATGTGTGCGATGGCGAAGTACTGCGACGCAAATGAGCCGACACAGACGATGATGAGTGCCACCCACAGAATATCCACGCCAAGTTTTTGGAACTTAGGATCTTTACCACCATTAATAATCGGTGTCAAAAATAGACCTGCTGCCAAAAATGCTGTCGCAATCCAAAACAGCGCAAGCTGAATGTGCCATGTGCGCAGCAGTGAATAAGGCAGATAATCAGACAGCTGAATGCCGTAGAAGGCTTGACCTTCGACCGTGTAGTGTGCGACGACGCCAGCGACGAAGACTTGGGCGACGAATAATGCCGCGACCAAAAAGCCATATTTGCCCAGTGCTTTTTGTGATGGGGTTAGTGCAAGTTTGGTCAAGGGATCGGCACTTGGCGCGTGAATGACTTCTTCTTCGGGTTTTTTAAACGCCCAAATCCAAATCATAAAGCCCACACCTGCGATCAAAAATACCACCGATGCGATCGACCAAATAATATTCTCGGCGGTCGGTACATTGTCAATCAATGGCTCATGCGGCCAGTTATTGGTAAAAGTCGCATCCGTGCCAGGGCGTTCAGCTGATGCAATCCAACTGGTCCAAAAGAAAAAATCCGCCAAGCGTTCACGCGCAGTGACATCAGGTAAGGTGTTGTTTTTCATCGCGAAACTTTCGCGCGTACCGACAAGCTCAGGCGTATCACCATACAGATCGATGTAATACGGCGCAACCGCTTCGATCGCTTGGATGCGCGCATCAGACAGCACAACCGTCTCGGTGCCATTGGCAGCGCTGCTGCGATATTCTTGCTTCATCTGCTCATTGATGCCTGCTTGTTCAGCGACGCTCAGTTCATCGAATGCCTTATTGTACAGTGCTTTGGCTTGGATATTTTGATAAGCGACAAGCTCGCGATGCAGCCAGTCGGCTGTCCAGTCAGGCGCTTGATACGCGCCGTGACCAAGCACAGAGCCCAGCTGCATACCACCTGTGGTCTGCCATGCCGATTGACCATCCAAAATGTCTTTTTCGGTCATGATGACATCGCCCTGACCGCTGACGAACTGCGTAGGAATTGGCGGTGCTTGGCGATAGACTTCGACACCACCCCAGCCCAATAGGGTAAAGGCGATGAGCAAGGTGCCGATCAGCCAATACCAATGCTTTTTATAATTACCCATCTCTTGCTCCTTGTGGCTTGATAGGGAAAAATGATCAGAAAAAAGTGTGGATCAACTTGGAAAAATTAAAAGATATATATAAAATATATCTTTACAAGCGTAATTTTACGAGCATTGGTAGAAAAAATCAAGTAAGCGTGTTTAAAAATCTTAAAAATCGCTCAGTTAAGCAGCACAAGCAGCTCATCTTTATTTTTCAAAAAATCATCCAAGCTATAGCCATCAAGCACCCGAATAAAAGCCTCAGCGGCCTCAGCGATGGCAGACTTTAGGGTGCAAGCAGGGGCGATGGCACAGTAACTGGTGCTTGTGGTGCTAAAATTCACGGTCGGTATTAAGGTGGTGTCTTTATTTTTATCTTTGATTTCCTCAAAGCATTGCACCAGCGCAAAGTCACTCTCTGTGTGTCGAATTAATTGGCCGATATTGATCTGCTTGGGATGCATCGATAGGCGAATCCCGCCATTTTTACCGCGTACGGTATCTATATATCCAAGCTTTCCCAGCTGATGGATAACCTTGGTGAGATGGTTTTTGGAAATGTTGTACGCTTGGGCGATGTCGCTGATGTTCACAATCTCATCGCTGCGTGGTTTGACCGCCAAATAAATCAATGAGCGCAACGCATAATCGCTATAACTGGTCAATCTCATGACTGTCCTGGAATAATTGAGCTAAATTTTGCAGGTATGATGACAAAAATAGTGAAAATAATCAAACCTTTTTTCATGAGAATAATAAGATCATCACTCATAAAAATACTGCAGTAAGGCTTGAAAAAATACAGCATAACAACCGCTAACACTTTGCGTGATTCAACTATTATTATTCATATTATACATGATTACTATTTAAAATTTAAGATATATGCCAATAAATAATAATACCTATAGAAAATATTTATAAAAATCAGGCAGATTGTGTTTGCATTTTTATAAAAATGGCGATATATTTATCAAACCTTTCAAGGTTATAACAGTTTGTTACAAAATCCAAATTGTTATGCTATTCTGTGATACCCACAAGTTAAGGACTACTTGTTTTATGTTTAAAAAACCTTTTACCCCATCCTATTTAACTCTATCCTTGATAGTGCTTGGTATGTACCGGTCAACTATTTTCAAACAACCCCTAAGAGGGTTTTGTTAAAAAACTGTCGTTCTTTTTCAACAGGGCTTAGGTAGTTATTAAAGCTGTGGGGTCTGAGTTGACTGTAATAGCCA
>NZ_LTCC01000016.1:0-41476 GCF_002894025.1 Moraxella sp. RCAD0137 | reverse complement strand
AAGAAACACTTTCATCTTTTTATCAAAGAATGTGAGTTTCGTTTTAACTATGGTACACCATCTAATCAGCTTAAAGTATTGAGAAGATGGTGTGGGATTTAGGCTAATCTAGTACAGCCCCAAAAATTAAATCCATATCATACACCAATCTGCTGACCAAAAAACCTTTTTTTGAAAAATTTTTTGTGATTGGTATGTTGACTGATTAATTTACTAACACGGCATTGACAGCAACAATCTGCTCTATCAAGCCGCCAATCTGCTCGATTTTATGAATTTTTAATGATTTTTACGAAAAATGCTTGACTTGATGAAGTTGTTTATGGTTTAATACGCCCACTTTGGCGTGATAGCTCAGTTGGTAGAGCAACGGATTGAAAATCCGTGTGTCGGCAGTTCGATCCTGCCTCTCGCCACCATATTAAAAAAGCCTTTTCGAGATATCGAGAAGGCTTTTTTTGGTTGATGCATCTTAGGTCTGATGTTCGCCGATGAATTGGCTAACTTGAGCAGATAAGATTTGCCACAGCTTGTGCTGCGCTTTTAGGCTACCCCAAGCATTATGCGGCGTGTACAGTACTCTTGGGTGATTCATGATGCTCAATAAAGGATCATCTGCGGCAAAAGGTTCATCATCAAAGACATCAGAGGCATAGCCAAAGATCTGTCCAGAGTCTAAGGCGCGAACGATGCTGCCGCCATCGACGACACCGCCGCGAGCGACATTGATGATCAATGGCTTATTGTGCATTTGGGCGATGGTCTGATCATTGATTAGTCGTTCGGTGTCTTCGGTCAATGGACAATGCAGACTGATGATGTGGCTATCAGCCAGCACTGTTTCAAATGCGGTATAGCTATCATCGCGTGGCGCTTGACCGCGACGCTCTGCATAAAGCACGCTCATGCCAAAGGCTTTTGCCAACTCACCGACGCGTCGCCCGATCGCGCCTGCCCCGATGATGCCCAAGGTTTGACCTGCCAAATCAAACAGCGGCTCATCAAGCAGACAAAACCGTCCATCGGCCTGCCAAGTGCCATCGGTGGCGACCTGATGATAATGTTTGGCAGCGCGCATCACGCTTAGCATCATCATCAAAGTGTGTTCAGGCACAGTATTGACAGAATAACCCGCCACATTAAACAGCTGTACGCCAGCATCTTGACAGGCTGCTTGATCGACATTATTCATCCCTGTGGCGGTCAGCTGAATCAGCTTAAGCTTAGGCAGGGCTTCGATGATTCGTCGATCTAAGATGACTTTATTGGTGATGATGATATCAGCATCAGTGCAGCGCTCGATGATGAGATTGGCGTCATTGACGGTGTGATCAAAGACTTGATAATCACTGACGCCATCTGGTGCAGGCAGGTTTGCTTGGCGTGAAAAAGTCGCCGCATCCAAAAATACTGCTTTCATAATCCATCCTGTTAAGATAATTTATTTGCTATCAAGTGGATTATAGCAGATGAGCGGCCTGATCGCTGACATTTCTTTATTGTGATGATAAGCAAATGCGCTGGCCGCTAAGTTGGACGGATAAGTTGATCGCTTTATAATTTATGACAAAGGGTGAATAAGCCATTGGCATTTATTACAAATCACCGCCTTATTCGGTGATATACTGCCATTTTTTAACATCTTTATCACCCATGGCTATTTGGAATTTTGCATGGCGATTAAGTTTATTGAGATTTATTCTGATATCGGAGCAGGCAAGCACGGCACGACCCATGGCGTGGCGATGCTCTCCAAGCATTGTGAAGCGAACCATCCGACTGCGCCTGTGCATAAGATTTATGCCAAGCATGATAAATTGATGCCTGCCCACCCATCGGCGAAGTATATCGAAAATCTGCTGCCATTTTTTGCCGATACGCTTGTGCCACAGGTGGGTGAGCGACTCAAAATCGCCGATGAACAGGCGCAATTCCCTGTCATCATCAGCGGTGATCATTCTAATGCCATTGGCAATCTGGCGGCATTTATGAATCACCATCACGATCAGCGAATCGGCGTGGTGTGGATTGATGCACACGCTGATTTGCATTCGGCACTGACCACACCATCGGGCAATATGCATGGGATGCCACTGGCGACTGCGTTAAGGCTTGATAATGCCGATTGTCAGATTAACACACTCGATGAGATGGCGGCGGCGTATTGGCATAAACTCAAATCGCTATCCGACCATCAGGGTATTTTGCCAAGTGATGTGTTCTTTTTGGGGCTGCGTAGCTATGAGCTGCCTGAAGCACATTTGATCACAGAGCATCAGATGTTCGCTTATTCTGCCAAAGGCGTGCCGATCGCTCGTGGTGATGGCAAATCACTTGATGAGATTTTGGATGAGATGGTGGCAAGATTATCGTTACTTGATGCGATTTATGTCAGCTTTGATGTTGATGCACTCGATGAGACGCTGATTCCTGCCACAGGGACGCCTGAGCCACAGGGCTATCAGGCTGATGAAGTTAGACGGATTTTTGATCGTCTATTGGTGCTAGATAATGTCAGATTATTTGAAATCACTGAATTTAATCCGACGCTGGATGATGACAGCGACAAGCATCGCACTATCTTTGGGCTACTTGATCACGCACTGGCACTGATTGATCAGCGTCGATAAGCCAATAATTTAAAATATCGCTCAAGTCAGCTTGGGCGATATTTTTTGTCTGTCAAATGGTCTGGATTGCGCTGTTAATTATTTGTCAAAAAATAAGTCAAACAAAAAAGCCAACCATGCAAGTGATTGACTTTTAAGGTTTTAATTGGTGGAGATGGCGAAACCTTAATTTATTACATAAGTGATTGAAAAATCAAATATTATTTTCGAAATCTCTACCAAAGGTTCATAAAAAGGAACAAAAACCTACAAATACTTTATAAGTATTATGTTATCTAATTTGCTCTTTAAGGCAATGACTAAAACCGCAATCATGTTAGCATTCATTTGTATCAAGGTCAATAAAGATTTGTTGGGAATAGTGGGAATATTGGGATGATTTCATAAAAAAACAAATTATATCAATAGGTTAACTATTTAAAATGCTGACAATTACTCCCTAGAATTGGGAAAAATGTCCAAATTCTAGGGAATTTGATGAATTTTTCTGGGAATTGATTTTGGCATCATTGAGCAATTAAAAAAACCCTATATTTTGATACAGGGTTTTGGTGTGAGATGAAAGTCAAAGAGGTTCAAATTCTAAAATGCTTGTACTTACCGTATAAAGGCGAGTTTTCTTATCAAAGAACCCATGTTCAACTGTCTTCTTGCTACTGCGATCTTTATCATATATCAAAAATCCTTTGTTTTTTAAAACTTTGCAAGCCTGATTCTCTGTATAAGGTCTGATCGCCTTAGCAAAACTATTATCTGTGAAATAGAATAAATTTTGATTCTTTGATAGGTATCCAAGTATTTCAATGGGTCCATTTGCGTTAGTCTGCGCTCTGTTTTTTATAACCTTGACGCTATTGATGTTTGCTTGTATAAAGTTACGTACTTGAAGTAGAATATTTCTTTCTTCCAAACTACCATTTCGCCCATATTTTTTAAGCCAATTTTCAAAGCATAAGCAGGCTGCTTGGTAGGCTACACCCCTTTCCCAAGTTGTAATTTTTGCCATACTTGCCAACTCTCCTGAAGCGGCCACGGCGGCAAAGCAACGTAGGACACGAGTCTGGATTGAGCCTAGATCTTGATATGTATTTGTGAGCTTGTTATAGATTTGATTAAAAATGTTTTCAATATCAGACCGTTTGGCATTGACCAAATATTCAAGCCATGCTATACCTGCTGTACCGTAGTATTGACTTGTTAGGCTTTTTAGGTTATTTGCTAGTGTTGCTGGATCGGTGTTGCGATTAAAAATGCCACATCCATCTCCGGCATCTGCTTCGATATCAATTAATCGGATTATTTGGCCGGAGTTTAGTGTAAAGCCAGCGGATGCGGAAATTTCTTCTGCTGTTTTTTCGCCAGATGAGAGATAGGCAATTAGCCATTTTGGAATATCTTGCAGTTGCCCTTGCTTGGTCATTCTGTTTTTAGTTGAACTATTTGCAAGCATATATGTTGAATCACGTAATGTTTCTGGTGGGCATTCGCTCATTTCATCCAATGCCATAAAATTATCATTATGCAACCTTGCGGCAGCCTCCAGACCGTTAGCAGTACTCCGCCAACTAAGAATATATTGGAGTGGATTTCCCCAAATGCTACTTGCTAAATATAGAGAAAGTGTTTTGCCTATACTTGATGTGCCGACATAGTGAAATCCCATCCCTTGAGATAGGCCCAAAATGCTCAATACTGACCCACTAAAAGCAACTGATAGCGCAAATACCAGACGATTGTGGGTGGCGCATTGGGCTGAAATTAGCCTTTGCCATTCTTCCAATGTTCCTTTGGTTGAATATTTGTGTTGATTGCAATGCATTAAATGGTAGTTGTTAATACCTAATGTGTGGTTTGGCATAACGTAAGTATTGCCATGCCAGCCTATACGGTCAGTAATTTGAAATCTATTGGTTGTAGGATTTTCTCTAATATAACGAATCAGATAGCTTCTAACTTTTAAACCATCGCCTATAGTTAGTAAACCATGATCTGAAAGTACTTTTTGAAATTCAACACCATCGCCTTGCAAGTCGCGAAATGGGACAAAAATTTTTTGCTCAAGGTCGTTGATTGTGCTACGAAACCGAACAAGAGTGCCGCTATTTTTTGATTGCTGATCACCTTTGCCTTCAACATAAAGAGGATTGCACAAAAGTATCATGTCGCTATTTAAATCGTCGGGAACGAAATATAAACCATGATAAGCCTCCCCGTTCGTATGTTGAAAATTCTCAAATATGACATACTGGCCTTTATTTTTGCCAGGTAGTCTAATTGGTTGAATTACGGAATTGAATCCCTGTCTGGAGGTTGGATAAATGTGGATTTCTGTGTCATTCATGTTATTTACCTATTTTTGAGCAATAAGCCTCCTAGGTACGTAAACATACCTTGCAAAAATTGCTGTTTGATATGATGTTATCTAATAGGAGGCGAGGTAATTATAAGTTCTTACGGTTGGCAGAGAGTCTCTCATTATTGATTACTAAGCCGTGGTAAGAACTGATGTAAAGTCAGAATTGATTCAATTGGTGGATTGTGTGGTCTGTGCGACATCATTGTTAGACTCCTCATTTTGTTTTTTTAATTGATTTTTATGCCATTGCACTATTTCGTTGTAATCATAGTAAACGGCAGCCTGGCGACTTGTGCCAGATTTGTAGGGCTTTGGAAAGCTATCATCTTGTTCACGCAAAAGTTGTAAGCCCTTATAGCTTACGCATAAAATTTCACAAGCAATTTTTTGAGTAATTCTTAATTGCATTGATTTATTTTCATGATGCAAATTGGTCAAATTGATGGTCATGTTCGTCCTCCTTTCGGGTAAGGGTAAAATGGGCTTTTAATCAATATATGGTAAAATATGGGCATACAATCCATAAAATTTACTATATCATGATATTTTTGCATTTCTCTCAAGTCAATACCCTAAAAATAGAAATTTAAGATATTTTGGTATATTATTAAATATTTTTTAACTATTAAAAATAATACCAATTACTAGAAAGATCATGTTTTTTATGCCTGATAATTTTTTTTATAATGGAGGGGTATGCGAAGTGGGGCGCCAAGATCGTTTTGCTGACCAATATAGAAATAGTGTGCAAATTCAAACATGGAAAGTGAACATTTGTTTTCCATGTTAAATAGGGGCAAGTGCTTTTTTTAATCATATTATATGCTTAAGAGGCATATAAGAGGCATATAATAAGCGAAAATTTACTCAATTCGACAATCGAAACATGGAAAAATTTTTTTCTTTCCATGTTTCGGAAATAAAATAAATAAATTTTTTCAACAGGTTAACAGTATTTTTTTTTCATAAATATTAATATGATAATTTAATATATTTATGAACAAACTATTTGATATACTTGTCTTATAAACCAATTTAAGAGTATTAAAGGAGGGGTAAAAACTATTATCAATGTCATCACTTCAAAAAAATCTACACAAAGGCAACCAAATAAATTTTGCAAAATTTTTTGTAAATGAAGACAAAAAATGTGCTGATTTATAGATTTGCTATAAATAATTAAAAGCTTTGTAGTCAAAAATTGTGATGAGCGGTGGGAATTTGGATATTTACGATTGATTTTTTATGTCAATTTTCCTTATTGTTTGAAAAATTCTTCTATCGTCGTTCAAGGAAACAGATTGGATCGTTCAAGGGAAGGGTAAAAATTGTGTAAATATTCCATATTCCATTCTAAATGACCAGACAATTTATTACGCTCCTCGCGTAACCGTACATTCCAGTCTCATTAGATCACTCAATAAAAAACACCAGTGTTAAAGGTAGGAAAAAGAGTTGGAATAACTTCTTGGTAGAATTGCCAATAATCATTACAAAACGGATTGATATTATCTATGTTTAGTTGGCTGCATGGTCTTTTAAAGATTTTGGTATCTTGTCTGCCGCATACAACCAAGAATCTGTTTTGAGTCTATGCTCATGGCAATACCAATCTAGCTTGTGTTTTTTTATACTTGGTATAGCTGTACATTGCACCAAGTTCAAGAACGTCAACAGATTCATTCGAAGCGATACTTCCGGCAAAACCCACGTTCAAATTCCCCATTTGTGATATGGTACAAAAAAATTATAAATTATTCGTACGTACTATTGACAAGATTAAAAAATAATAATATCATGTGCACATCAAATCATTCTTCAGTACTATCTATATAGTTAAAGAATGATGGCATAAGTAACGGAGTTATTGCTATGAAAAAGACCCTGCATTTCCAAGCACGCCAAAATCAACGCGGTATTAGCCAGCTCATGATTGATGTAGTTATGGCATTTGGCGAATCATCTGGTGATAAATTAATTCTAAATAAAAAGCTAGCCATTCAACTAAAACGTGAAGTAAGCTTTATTATCAAACAACGAAAAATTTAAGAGGAGAATGCTATGAAGCTATCTATTATTGATGCTTTGGTAAATGATGGTGATTTGAATACTAATCAGTTGATTCAAATCGAGAAGATACTCGCCAAAATTATTGATAAAGGCGGTGTAACCGTTGTTTGCACTGATACGGCGTTTATTACTAGCTACAATTGTAATAAACGTGGATTAACTAAATAAAATATAAGGTTTTTATGAACAAGACAATCATTAATAATTATGTATATGAAGCCAGTAAATCTTTGCGCGGCTTTGTAGGCGAAAACCCTGTTGATATTGCTATTAAGGTGCTTATTCTCAAGGTGCTTTTATCCGATTCTAATTTTGCTCTTCATACGGTTGAAGGCTGGAAGGCTTTATTATCAAGTTCACCCAGTGATGTATCAGCAGCCACTTGGGGAATATTGAATGATAATACCGCTTTCAAAAAAATCGCCCCAGAAACACTGGTTAAGATTATTGCAATCGCAAATGAAATGGGTATTAACAAAATTCAACCGCAAGATTTTTCACTATTAACTAAAATACAGGTTGATAATGTCAGACGTTCTGATTGTTTGTATTATAAACAAGGCTATAGCGAGTTAATCCTTGCAATGGCTGAGATTAATGAGCAATCTACAGTCTATACAACATCACCTGCAACTTTATCGATCCTTGGAGATATACTACCAAGGGCTAAAGAAGTATCTTACGAGTCATTTGAGTTATCTTACTTGGCCCAATCTTTTAAAGAATTATTCACAGATGGGGTTGTTGTGGAATTTGGTGATGTATATCACAATCCTAAATTTGTCCAAGCGGGTAAGTTACAAAAGTTTGATACAGGGATAACGCTTCCACCTTTTGGTATGCAGTTAAATGGTGTTAATGAGATTGTAAAAACAGATCATTTGGGACGATTTATTTTTGAATCTCGCAATTCTGAGTCATTAACCATTCAGCATGTCATGGCTCACTGCACAGATATGGTAGTAGCAACAGTTCCATTGGGTTTTTTATTTAAGACCATCGAACAAAGTTTCCGCAAGTATCTGATCAAAAATGGATTGCTCAAGACGATCATTTTTTTACCATCAGACTCAATGGCAGGCACAAGTATTCCTACGGCAATTCTAGTTATCGATTTAAAAGGCGGACATGATAGCGTCCGGTTTGTCGATGTAGAGATGGCGGGTTTTACTGAGAAAGAGCGTCGAGCGGTGCATCTGGTTAATGTTGATGAGTTGGTAGCCAAGATTAACAGCAATGAGAATTTTGAAGGTATCGCTACTATCAGCAATGCTGCAATCATGGAAAATAAATTTGACTTGACCGCGGGGCATTATCCATTGAGTCAAGCTGACAAAGAATTTAACGACTTTTTGCAAAGCCGAGAAGCGATTCCGCTTAATAAGATTGTGAATTTTGAGCGTGCTTTGCCAGTGACAGTCAAAAATAGCGATGATGACACAGCGATACGCTTATGGGAAGCATCTTCTCACGATCTGATCAATGACTATCTACAGCAACCTATCCGAGATGTCATGGTCGCTGGCCGTGCCTTGGATGAGTTTGAGGACTGCTTTTTACAGCCCAAAGACATCCTGATCATCACCAAAGGATCAAATATTGGCAGGGTATCTTTTGTACCGGATCATGCCCCTGATATTGGTGAAAATGGTTGGGTGGCCAGTCAGTTTGTAACGGTCTTGCGCATGAAGCGGTCTTCACCTATCACCGCCGAAGCCTTGTTTGTTTTCTTGCGTTCTGAAGTGGGTCAGAAGTTATTATCAAAATTCTCAGTAGGGACATCTGTTGCAAACTTACCACTGAGTAGTTTGAAAAATCTTGAGGTATTTGTACCGACAGAAGATGAACAAGCCAAGGCGTTGGATATCGTACAGCAAGATATAGCAGCAGACAAACAAATCCAGCAAATGATTGAGCAAAAATCACAGCGTTATAAAAGCTTATGGTCATTATGACCTAAGCTTTGCTTAACGCAAAAAATTGCTTATAATTTATATTAAACAATTTAGACTAATTAAGCATTCAACCACAGGAGGTAAAGACATGGCTCTGGCGAAATTTTATGAGGATATTGCAGAAAGACTTACTGATGC
The DNA here is from genome assembly GCF_002894025.1 of Moraxella sp. RCAD0137. Lineage (NCBI taxonomy): Bacteria > Pseudomonadati > Pseudomonadota > Gammaproteobacteria > Moraxellales > Moraxellaceae > Moraxella > Moraxella sp. RCAD0137. Next base: position 32,327 of record NZ_LTCC01000016.1, on the reverse strand, counting down.
TCTAAGCGAAATGAGCGAGAGCCTGTCTAGGGATATCGAAAAAGTCTCATTGGAAGATATGAAAAAATGGCAAGAGAGGTTAAAAAAAGATTTGGAAGTGGCTGAAAGACTATTGAATGATATTCTAAATGTCATGACCACGCCCCAAAAATTAAATTTAGAGCAGATAGAAGCAATGGAAAGACGGTATGAAGAGCGTCTTCAAGAAAGAGATAGGCAGCTTCGGGAAGAAATCAAAAAAATTCAGCGTGAGAAGAATGACTTTATCCAACTAAAGAAAGATAATTTTCAATACCAAAAACAGAAAAATCTCGAGCTAACAAGAGAAAACACGAAGCTAAAAAAGGAAAATGCCAAATTGGTAGAAAAAAACAGTCAAATGGTAAGCCAAATACAGCAATTAAATCGACTTAGAAATAGTGAGGCGGCTCTGCAAAAACTAAGATATGAACAAAGCAAAAAATTGCGTGATCTAACTCAAAAACTGGAAAAAACTCAGAAAGAGAATAAGTCTCTAGCAGAGAAGTTGGAAACAGAAAAAAACAAAAGAATGGTCAAAACCACAAAGTTGGATGGCAGTGTTACTTATACAGAATTTTCTGAACGCAGTGATACTAGGACATCCGAGCGACAGTATTTTGATTATCTACAGCGTGTAAAAAAATGACATCGATAGCAGGTTATGCTATGCTGATACTCATGATTTTTAAACGGCAAGTTTATTGCCGAAGAAGAATAATATTTTAGATATTATTCACAACTTATTTATCAAATTTTTTACTACAAGCAATTGGAAGATTATGAACAAACCAGTCACTCCTAACCAAACCGATACCACCCTTGCCAATTTTATTTGGGGCATTGCCAATAAACTATGGGGGCCTTTTGCCCATACCGATTTTGGCAAAATTATTTTGCCATTTACTGTGCTGCGTAGGCTCGAATGTCAGCTAGAAGCAACAAAACCTGCGGTGCTTGCCATGGCAAAAAATATTGCCGGCAAAAATTTGGATGAAAAAACTTTGCTGATATCAGCCAGCCAAAATCCGTTTTATAACAAATCTGAGTATTCATTGGCAACACTGGGTGGCACAAAAACTCGTGCCAATTTGGAAGATTATATTCATAATTTTTCGGATAATGTGCGAGTCATCTTTGAGCAGTTTGAGTTTGAAAATATTATTGTCAAGCTGGATCGGGCTGGGCGTTTGCTTGAAGTATGTGATAGTTTTGCCAATATTGATTTGCATCCTGATGTGGTGCCAGATCGTACGATGAGTAATGTATATGAGCATCTGATTGCTAAATTTGGTGCCGAGGTGGGTACAGGGTCAGAAGACTTTATGACACCTCGTGACGTGGTTCATTTGGCGGCGACATTGCTGTTGGCGCCTGATAACGCATTGTTTGAACAGCAGCAAGGCGGATTGATTCGTACCATGTATGATCAGACATGTGGCACGGGCGGATTTTTGACCGACATTATGAACTATGCCGACAGCTACAAAGATAGATATGGCGCCGCCCCGACCTTGATTCCGTTTGGTCAGGAGATTCAGCCAGAGACCCATGCAGTCGCACTGGGCTCAATGCTGCTAAAAAAACTATCTACCGACCCCAACCGAGATTTGTCCGCCAATATCAAGCTTGGCAGCACTTTATCGGATGATCATTTTGCAGGGCAGCGTTTCCATTATCAATGCTCCAATCCACCGTTTGGGATGAAATGGGAAAGTGATGCCAAGGCGGTTGAGCGCGAACACAAAGAAAAGGGGCTGGACGGGCGTTTTGGCGCAGGATTGCCTGCGGTCAGCGATGGCTCTATGCTATTTTTGCAAAACCTTGCATCAAAGCTTGAATTGCCGAGCAATGGCGGTGGGCGTGGGGCGATTGTGCTGTCGGGTTCGCCATTATTTAATGGCGGTGCAGGATCAGGGCCTTCTGAAATCCGCCGTCATCTGCTTGAGAATGATTTGGTTGAAGCGATTATCGCCTTGCCGACCGATATTTTCTTTCGTACTGGGATTGGTACTTATATTTGGCTGTTGTCAAACCGCAAGCCTGCCGAGCGCCAAGGCAAAGTGCAGCTCATTGATGCCACCAAAATGGGCAGCCCAATGCGAAAAAATGAAGGCAACAAGCGAGTTCATATTGACCAAAACGCCATTGATGAGATTACCCGCATTTATGCTGATTTTGAGCCAAGCGAGATTAGCAAGATTTTTGATTATACCGAATTTGGCTATCGTCAAATCAAAGTCAATCGTCCGCTACGCATGGATATGGTAATCAATGCTGAAAATACGGCGAATTTTGTTGAAAGTAAGGATTTTGGCAAGCTAAAAGACGCTGACAAAACTGCCCTGCAAGGAATGCTGCATAAGCTAAATGATACCACCATGGCGTATGCGCTGTTTTTTGATGAATTAAAACAAGTCATCAAAAAACCTGCCAAAGGCCTGATCAATGCCCTACAAGCCCATTATGGCGTAGTCAATCCAGCTGCCGAGCCTGTGGTGATCAATAACGAAGTGCAAATGGATAAAAACTTAGCTGATACCGAAAATATCGCCCTAAGCGATGATATCGAGCGCTATATGCAAGCGGAAGTGCTACCCCATGCTCCTGATGCGGTAGTGGATACCAGCTTTGTTGATGACAAAGACGGCAAAGTGGGTAAGGTCGGTTATGAGATTAATTTTAACCGTTATTTTTACCAGTTTGAAAAGCCACGCCATCCCAATGAAGTAATGGCAGAGATCAAGCTATTATCGGCAGAAGTGGCTCGTCTATTGGGGGATATCTGATGGAATTTTCGGCATATTCAGAGTATAAACATAGTGGCGTGGAATGGTTGGGCGAAGTGCCTAAGCATTGGGATGTTGTTAGATTTGGCAAAATCTTTGATGAAAATAAACGAAAAAATCTAGGCATGAAAGAAACCAATGTTTTGTCACTGAGCTATGGCAATATCAAAGAAAAAAACATTGATGATAACAAAGGATTACTGCCAGAAAGTTTTGAGACTTATCAAATTATTGAACCAAATGACATTATTTTTAGGTTTACCGACTTGCAAAACGATAAACGAAGTTTGAGAAATGCTATTTCAAAATTTCATGGCATTATTACATCGGCTTATATCAGCGTCAAAACCCAGCAAAATTCTGATTTTTATAATTATTTATTCCGGGCCTATGATTTAAAGAAAGTTTTTTATTCAATGGGCGATGGAATGCGCCAATCTTTAAAAATGGATGAATTAAATAGAATGCCAGTCGTTTTACCTAGTATTAACGAACAAAACCAAATCGCCCAATTTTTGGATAAAGAAACTGCCAAGATTGATGAGTTGATTGCCAAGCAAGAGCAATTGATTGTGCTGTTGGAAGAGCAACGAAAATCGGTGATTTCCCATGCGGTAACCAAAGGACTAAACCCCAATACCCCCATGAAAGACAGTGGCGTGGAATGGTTAGGGGAAGTGCCTGAGCATTGGCAAGTATTGCAATTAAAACAAGTTGCAATTGGCTTTACAAATGGAACAACAGCAGAGCAGATGTCTGAAAATTTTTCAGTGTATAAGGTAAGTAGAATTGAAAGTATATCACAAGGAGTAATTGACTATGAAAAAGTTGGTTATTTGCCAAACAATTACAATCTTGAAAAATTTAAATTAAATAAAAATGACTTTTTAATTAGCCATATTAATAGTTTTGATAAAGTTGGTAATTCTGCCATGTATGATGGGCGAGAAGTTTTGTATCATGGTATGAATTTAATTAGATTTACGCCAATATCAATAAATCCTATATTTATGGGGTACTTTATTAAAACTGAAAATTTCTTATACCAACTAAAGCGTGTTTGCAAACCAGCTGTAAACCAAGTTTCTTTAACGTCATTTTATATTAAGTCGGCAAGAATAACATTCCCACCAGTTAACGAACAAAACCAAATCGCCCAATTTTTGGATAAAGAAACTGCCAAAATTGATGAGTTAATCCAAAAACAACAGAAACTTATCACTCAGCTTAAAGAATACCGCAGCAGCGTTATTTCATATGCTGTGACAGGCAAGATTGATGTAAGAGGACTAGTATGAGCCTGATTTTTGACCGCTCGCACTGCGAAAGCGAATTTGAATACTATATCGTACAGAAACTTGAGCAAAACGGCTGGTGCGTGGGTCATACCAGTGGCTATGATGTTGATACCGCCCTATATCCTGAAGATGTGGAGCAATGGATCAAAACCACCCAGCCCACAGAATGGGAAAAGCTGGTTAAATTAAATCAATCAAAAACACTAGACAAGGTGTTGGAGCGCTTGGCTAGCGAGCTTAGAAGCCGAGATGCCATTGATGTGTTCAAAAGAGGCTTTTCTATTGCAGGGTGCAGACCGATCAGCATGACTGAGTCTGCGCCCGAAGATGCTCGCAATCAAGCTGTGATTGAGCGATATCACGCCAATATTTTGCGCGTTGTGCCACAGCTGCGCTATGCAGGGGATAATCGGGCGATTGATTTGGTGTTTTTTATCAATGGCATACCAATGGCAACGGTAGAATTAAAAACCGAATTTAACCAAGCGGTTGAAAACGCCAAAGAACAATATCGCACCGACCGCCAACCCAAAGAGAAGAATAAGACCCATTGGCTACTGATGCCACGACATGGGGCGATTGTGCATTTTGCCATGAGCGAAAGTCTGATTTATATGACGACCGAATTAAAAGGTAGGGCAACGTCTTTTTTACCATTTAACAAAGGTAATCATGGTCATGCAGGCAATGCCCCTGCCGATAGAGCCAAAGGCGAAGATTATCCAGTAGCTTATTTTTGGGATTATGTCTGCCAAAGAGATAATTGGCTACGCATTTTCCATGAATTTGTCTATATTGAGAAAAAAGAAGTGGTTGATCTGCAAGGCAACTGGCATCGACAAGAGCGACTAATTTTCCCACGCTATCATCAGTTTGATGCGGTGAATAACATGATCGCTGATATCAAGGCACATGGCGTGGGCAAAAATTATCTGTGTGAACACAGCGCAGGCTCGGGCAAAACGGCAACGATTGCTTGGCTATGTCATGCTCTTACCAAACTACGCTTTGACGATGGCTCACCTTATTATCATTCGGCGATCGTGGTTACTGACCGCACGGTACTGGATGACCAGCTCCAAGAGGCTATTCAGCAGATTGACCACCAAAAAGGCCTGATCGCACCCATCAATCGCAATCAAAAAGAAAACAGCGGTCAATCCAAATCCAAGCAATTGGCAGAAGCCTTGTTATCGGGTAAGCCTGTTATTATCGTGACGATTGATACCTTTCCATATGTCTTAGAAGCCATTTTGACAGAAAATAGTCTAAGCAATAATAGATTTGCCATCATCATTGATGAGGCTCACAACTCACAAACAGGCTCAAAAGCTGCCAAGCTACAAGCGACTTTAATGCTTGATAGTGCTGCCGATATGGAGGACATGACCGCAGAGGATTTATTGAGCCTGCTACAAAATGCTCGTACCAAATCGCCGAATATCAGCCATTTTGCCTTTACTGCGACGCCAAAACACTCAACTTTGATGTTGTTTGGGCGTACTGCTAATGGACAGCCGGCAAGTGATGAGAATTTACCCGAATCGTTTCATAAATACACCATGCGACAAGCCATAGAAGAAGGCTTTATTTTGGATGTGCTCAAAGGCTATACGCCCTACAAAACCGCCTACAACCTAAGCGAAGAAGCTATCGGTGATGAAAAGGTGGATACAAAGGCCGCCAAACGCACGATTGCCCGCTGGAAGAACCTTCACGCGACCAATGTTACCCAAAAGGTTATTTTTATTCTTGAGCATTTTCACAAGAATGTTGCCAATCTGCTTGGCGGGCGTGCCAAGGCTATGATTGTAACCAGTTCACGCCCTGCGGCAATGCGATATAAACTGGCGCTAGATAGATACTTGCAAGAGCATAGCGAATATCAAGACTATCGGGCAATCGTTGCCTTTTCGGGCTCGCTTAAGGGCAGTGATATTCGCCATGATAGTGATGAGACATTGGACGGCGAGTTTTTGGGAGTGTTTGATATTGCAGAGGGTAGTGAGTTTACCGAAGCTAGCGCCAATATCGGCTTGCCTACCGCCGATCTAAAGCAAGCGTTTGACCGCCCCGAATATCGGCTAATGGTGGTCGCCAATAAATTTCAAACAGGCTTTGATCAGCCTAAGCTATGTGCCATGTATTTGGATAAGAAAATCGCCAATGAAGTTGAAGTGGTGCAAACACTATCTCGGCTCAATCGCACCACAAGCGGAAAAGATACCACCTTTGTGATTGATTTTGTGAATGATCCAGAATGGATTTTATCATGCTTCAAAAAATATGACAGCGGAGCTGAAATCACAGAGGTTCAAGACCTGAATATTGTCTTCACCGCCAAACAAAACCTAGATGACGCTCATCTATATCATCCAAATGATATTGAAAAGTTCAAAAACGCTCGTTTTAAAACGGCCAAATCCTTTTTGGGTAATGATGCCAAAAACACCACTCATGCGGATTTGTATGATGCCCTGGACCCTATTGTCAGAAACTACAATAGCCAGCTTAAAGATGCTCAGCAGGGTGTAACTGATGCCATTAACTCTGCTAAATCTGCTGAGGCAAAAGGGGATGAAGATGGTGTACAAAAAGCAGAGTTTAGACGCAAAGAATATGATCAAAAACTACAGAATCTACAGCGATTCAAAAGTGATTTGGGTAAATTTGAGCGTTATTACGCATATATCTCACAGCTGATCAATCTAGGCGATCCAGATTTGGAAAATTTTGCTGACTTTTGTAAGTTGCTAGCAAAACGCTTAGACGGTGTCTCTGTTGCAGAAATTGACATCTCTGGACTTATTTTGCGTGGTTATGACATTGTCAAACAGGCAACTGCAGATGACGGCGACGAAAATAAAGATGATGATTTGGTGCTTCAACCGATTTTGGGAACCAAAAATGGAGAGTTGTCGCCAAGACAACTAGAGCAGCTCAAAGTGATCATCAAAATGATCTCTGATGCGTTTGGCGATACATCAACCCCTGATGAGCAAAGAATCTATATCAATCATTTGGTCAATATCATCAAAAAAGATGAAAATGTCATGATGCAGATTCAGCTGAATGAAGAATCTATTGCTATGCAGGGCAATTTACCATCAGCGGTAGTCAATGCTGTTATCCAGGCAATGGAATCACATTCTGCACTTTCAGCATTATTGCTACAACCTGATTCAAAATCATTAGAGATTGTAAAATCCGTGATTTATAAGATATTAAAATCAGGGGAGCAATTTGATATATGATATAAATCACAATTATCGGAGCAACACAGAATCGGATCGAATAGATTTGGATGTTGTAAAGATAGGGTTTATACCGTAAATTTAACAGATGGTACACTGCGAATGGCAGCTTATATGTTATATGCGAGCGGTCAATACCGCTCCAAATTATCCTTCAAAATTTTCTCCACACGGCTGGTGTGTTCTTCGATTTGCTTGTGCATATCATCCAGCATTGCCTTGCTGACTTCAACATCATGACCAGTGTTCAATGCCTTAGCAATTTGGTTGATGTTCACGCCTAGGCGGTACAACTCGTAATTGCTCCGTCTTAGGTTTTCCATCTCAAATCCTAGCAACTCATACTTGCCGTATAGATTACTTCTCACAAGGCAACGCAAGTAGTGCTGAATTGAACTATCAGTCGATTGTGCAATTTTAGCTAAATTATCATAATCAGCTTGTAGCACGCTAAACTGTATGCGTTTGGTGTCTTTTGAGCTGGTTGCTGGCTCGTCCAATCGCTCTTGCTTAACCATATCAATGACGGTAGCACCGTTCATCTTTTCGTTAATCAGATGCAAAATCGCCTTGGTTCTGCTCTTTGAGCCAAGCACATTTTGGGCGAAATTTCGCAAAAAATCACGATGTTCTTGGGTTAATCCCTTGAGCAAAAAAGTAGCCATCAATCCCCCAAAAGGTCAAAAAGTCAGCGGTAGCTGGTCGCTGGGTGCGACACTATAATCATGCCAGTGCCATGATTATAGCACAAAAATATATATTTTTGTCGGCGGTAGCCTATCCTGCAATCTAAAATAATCAAAGCAAAAACTTGGTTTATCGGACTGATTTGCCTCTGTCTGATTTTTATTCTGGTGCTTTGGTGTAAATAAGTGACATGTAGATACGTATGGTCAACTTTAGTCAAAAATAGTTAATTTTGGTCAAATATTATCAATTTTTGGATTGTAGAATGTAAGTTTTTGGTTAATAATGGTAAACTATAGTCAATTTTAGTTAATTTTGGTCAATTTTTGAATTGGAGCTACAAAAATGGGAAGAAAATTACTCACCACTGCTGCAATACGCCGAATTATTAGCTTGCGAACTGATGAAAATTCAAACCATACTTTTGCAGATATTGCTGAAACGATTCGTGATGAGTTTGGTATTGATGTATCTATGCATGCAGTCAGAAAGGCTTACAATAAACACAAAGATACACTACCATCGTTTGTACCAAATGTTAAGCTTGTATCAACAGTACAAAGCGAATCAAACAGCAGGATGGCAGATGGCGGTATTGTCACACAGGCTGTCAAAGAAGCAGATAGGGTGGCAAGTGAACAATACTTGTCAAAAAAAATGCCGTCACGCACTTCAGGTGGGCGAGTTCTTGAAGATTGGGAGAAGTCGGCTCAGAAGTTCTTAAGTTTGTCGCATGATGAAATGATTGAAAAATTAAATTCAGGAACTTTGTTAGAGGAAATTAACGATCTAAGTGACTTTGAATAGATTTCTCTAAAAGACGCCAAAATTGTTAAAATGCTATATATAGTGATTGATTTTTGTTAAACTTCTATATATAGTATAATTGATGTGTAAATCTTAACTCACTCACGACAATTTTTAGGTAATAGGAGAAGTCTTATGGGCATCCCAAAAAATTCTTTACACTTAGTAATGCAATCAAAAGGTGGAGCTGGAAAATCTGTATGCTCTTTTTTGTTGTCGCAATATTTCGTTGATCGACTGGGGGATGATAGCGTACAACTGGTTGATACAGATCCTAATAATAAAACTTTAAGCTCGTTTAAAGGTCTGAAGGTCAAAGAGATAGATATTTTGACAGGAGTGGGTATGGAGAAACTGATTGATCCCGCGAAGTTTGATATTTTTATCAATGATTTTTTGGATTCAGATAAGCCTATGGTTGTTGATACCGGCTCAGGCGATTATCTTGCTATTGTAAGTTACTTCAATACAAATAATGTGATAAACCATCTGATTGAGGCAAATAAAGAGGTTTATATTCACTGCCCAATTAATTTTGGACAGTCATCACGTGATACGCTGCATTGTTTTGTATTTCTGGCCACCTCCTTTCCTCAGGTAAAGATGGTTGCTTGGGAAAATGAATTTTTTGGATTGCCGTCTGCTGAAAAGGTTAACTTGCAGAATCTGCCCAATTATGTAGGTGCGGTAAAGCTGTCAAAGCGCCAAGCTGATACTTTTGAGAGAGATTTTGCAAGCATTTTGATAAATCGATTGACATTTGAAGAGGTTCGTATGGGATTGCATCCGCAATTTAAGTTTATGAATATTGCTCGAATTGCGCGCATTAAAAATGAAACGTTTGAACAGATTGATAATATTTTTAACTAATATCCTGCATGGTGTTAGGTGAGTGAGATCTGTGTTAATAGAATGGGAAAATAAAGAAAGCAATCCCACTTCGCCAATACATTAAAGACCTTGAATATCAAGGTCTTTAATGTATTTTTCCCACTTCCCCAGGAATCCCAGTTGTTGGGAAGGTTATAAAGCCGAGGCTATAATGATGAATTCGAGTGAATCAGCTCTTTTCGAGTTTATCAATCCAATTGCTGTAAAAATCCATCAATTTTCTCCTGTCTTCTAGATATTGAGCTTTGTTATACACACCGCGAACCCCGTTAACTTGATGAGCTAAAGAAAATTCAATAACTCGTTCATCAAATTTATAACCGTTTTCATCAGTAAAATCATTAAGCTTAGTGCTTGCGATATGGCGGAATCCGTGCAAGGTTTGCTCACCATGATAGCCTAGTTTTTTTAGATAATTTCTGAAGCGCTGAGTGGTACACGGTTGATTAAGTGTGGCGCGAGAAGGAAAAAGGTAGGGGCTAACACCAGTCCAGGTTTTCAGCTCTGTTAGTAGATTGATTACAGAGCTGGATAGTGGGACTATGTGGGTACGACGTTTTTTCATGCGATTGGCTGGAATTTCCCAGATTTTATTTTCAAAGTCAAATTCACACCATTTGGCCTGAGTGAGTTCATTGGGGCGCAAAAAGGTGCGAGACAGTATTTGCAGATAAAGTCTTACAATGTCATTATCTATATTCGCAATCGCTTTTAGTAAATCAGGTAGCTCGTATTCGCTGACATGGGCTAAATTAGAGCTGGGATGATTTTTCTTAAGGTGATTTTCAATTTTATTGATAGGATTTCTTGTTGCAATATCATGTACAATCGCATAATCGTAAATATTTCGGCAGTGAGTACGCACACGATTAGCTGTTTCTATCATGAAATCGCCTTTGGCATTTTTCTTTTGATAGATTTCAAGGAATAGATCTAACCATTCCTGCGGTTTGATGCGATTAATTGGACGGTTACGCATTTTTGGATAAATGTGATTTGCCAGGCGCTCGGCGGTCTTTTTTGTATTATCGTTAGACCAATTTGATGCTACTTTTTGATCCTCAATCCATTTTTTTGCAACCGCTTCGAATGTTAGAGAGTGTTTTGAGCGTTTTGCATTAACTTCACCTTTGTGTATTTTTTGCATAAAATTGCGAGCAGCTTCACGAGCAGCACTTCCTGTAATTTCAGGATAGCTGCCTAGCCCGGCGATCTGCCATTTTAAATTATCAGGATTTTTGTAGCGAATTCTCCATTGCTTACCACCCTCCGGTGTAAGTCTTAAATATAAAGTACCCCCATCAATTTTGCCGTCCGCAATGTCTTGAGCTGATTTAAAGCTTGGATCATGCTTCAGTGATTTGATGGTTGTATCAGACATAGGGTATTTTTTTATTTCATGCTTATACATTTTTTTGATAAGTCTCCATGCTGTTAATATAAAGGATGGCTTGGTTTAACATTGCCTTTACAAAAACAAATTTGTTCCTTTGTAAAAATAAACTTGTACCTTATAAAAAAACAAATTAGATGTTGGGATTATAACAAAACTACCCTTAAAAAACAATTTGTACCTTTAAAAAAAGCAACTATAAAGATACAAGGAAAGGTACAAAAAATCTTTGAATGTGTGTATTTAAGCGTATTAATACACACCAAACAAAAACCCCTGAAACCTAGTGGTTTCAGGGGTTTTTGGAAGATTTTAGTTGATATAATCAACTGGGTTTTTATGTATATGGTGGAGATGGCGGGAGTTGAACCCGCGTCCGCCAGCACTACATCTATGACTCTACATGCTTAGATTCTGTCTTTGGCTTTAGCCCGCACCGATCCGACAGTCAGGATGGATTGGGCGATTTGCTAAAAGTTTCGCTTGAAGCATCGCAACGCTACTTCAAGCTAGCCTCTGTGCGTTCGCATCGGGGAGAGCAACCAGACCAAAGGCAATCTGTGCCGTCCCAAGCAGCCCTTAGGCTGCTAGTGCGTAAGTTTCGTCGTTTGCGACTATTTTAAATGTATGTTTATTTACAAGAGTCACACGCTCTTGACATGCATCATTAGGTTTCGCTACCAGCGTCGAAGCCAGAACATCCCCTTGATGAATCGATTATGACAAAACCCAGTGCATTTGTCAAGTTTCAGCGTCAGATCAGCGCTCTGAATAATTTGGCATGGCGGTAGGTTTGCCTTGTTTGTCGATATAATAGGCTTGATCGCCATCGACAACATAAGCTGCACCTGCCAAGAAGTCATAGACTAGATCATACTTGATGTCAATGACGACTTGGCCTGTCTTATCGATGAAGCCGTATTTGTGCAGTGCTACACCATCAGCATCGGTTTCGCCAGTTTTTAAAGTGACAGCGGCCAGTCCTTCAGAAAAATCTTTGGCTGAATCAAAACTGGGTGCGATGGCGACTTTGCCCGATTTGTCTAGATAGCCATAGCGATCGCCTTGTTTAAACAGCACCAAGCCTTCTTCGAACCAGTCACCGACGACCTCATATTGCGGCTTGATGATCACTTTGCCTTTGGTGTCGATAAAGCCGTATTTGCCATGTTGTTCGATTTTGGCACGCCCCTCCCAAAAGCCCCACGCATCGGTGTATTGCGGCTTGATAGCGACTTTGCCTGAGGTATTAAGATAGCCGTATTTGTCATTTTGGCGATACAATGCCAAGCCATCACTGAACGGATACGCTTCTTGGTAGATGATCGGGATGATGATCTTGCCTGATTCATTGACATAGCCGTATCGGTCGTCTTTGATCACAGGTGCCAAGCCCTCAGCATAGCCACAGTCTGACCCGATGGTGGCAAATTCGACATCATCAGGCAGGGCGAGGGCTGTACAGGCAGGCAGATCTTCTTCATCAAAAGTGTGCGTACTGATGACAGCGTGGGACATCATCGGCATCATCAGTGCCAATAGCAGCCATCCTGTGCGCTGTGAATAAGATGAGGTATGGGTTTGAATGGTCATGATAACTCTCGATCAATTAACAAGGATCGCGATGACTGAGCATGGCGATCAAAAGCGCTATTTTGGCATAAATTGCTATAAATTGCCATCACCAAACGCGCATCTAAGTCGTCTCTGGTCGATCTTCAGCTAAGCGCTTCGATGATGGCTTGTTTTAATGCCTGAAGCATCACATCACTCAAAGGCTTGCCATCACCAGCGCTCAAATAAAACACATCTTCGGCACGCTCGCCCAAAGTGGTGATGCGCGCGCCGTGCACTTCGATGTTCAAACGACTAAATACAGCGCCAACTTTGGCCAGTAGCGAAGGGCGATCTTTGGTGATCAGGTGCATCTGTTGATGACCTTGATGTGCCAATGGCGTGGCTGGCGTAAAATAAATCTGTGTCGGCACGGTGAAGTGCTTTAGCTTGCCCTCTGGATTAAAAGTCTTCACTGGCGGACAAATACCCCCGTGTTTAAGCCCTTCGCTCAGCCCGTGTATCATCACATCGATGCGCTCAGGACTGTTCATCAATGATGCTTGCTCGTCTGTGATCATCTGATCGATCAGCACATAAGAATCCACCGCCGTACTCACGCCATCGATATTTGCTGATAAAATCGTCGCATCCAACACACTAAGCCCCAGCTGATCGAGAATGCAGACCGTGGTGGCGAATAGATTGTCTTGATCTGGGGTGCAGATCAACAGCTGCATACCGCGCAGCGACAGTTCTTTATGCTCGCGCAAAGCGATGATCGGCTCGCCTTGCTTAAGCTTATGTTCTGCTGCTAGGATTTCTGCAGATTGCCAAGCGATGTCTTGATGTTTTTGTTTTAAAAAATATTCCTCGCCAAAGCTTGACCACAGCGTCTGTAAGCGTGCATCATCGACCATCGGCAACAGATCTTGGGCTTTGTTTTTGCGGTTTTCGATCACCAGATCTTTGTCGGTGACATGACTGCCTAGGCTATGCACCCGATGCACAGAGATGTACAGCTGCTTGAGTAGAGCGGCTCGCCAAGTATTCCACAGCTGGCTGTTGGTGGCATTCATATCGGCGACGGTCAGCACATATAGGTGGTTGAGCCGCGTGATACTGCCGGTAAATTCAGCAAAATTGGCGATGACTTCAGGATCTGAGATGTCTTGCTTTTGGGCGATCAAAGACATGGCTAGATGCTCAAGTACCAGCCAGCGCACCAGTTCAGCATCCGATTGATTCATGCCGTGCGCCAAACAAAACTCATAAGCATCCACCGCGCCCAGCTTGCTATGATCACCGCCACGACCTTTGGCGATGTCATGAAAAATGGCGGCGATGACCAAAATGTCCTTACGGGTGATTTTTTGATAAACTTCACTGACCAAGCCAAAATCCTCGGCGCGCGCTTCATCACCAAAGCGGTGCAAAATCCGCACCAGCAGCAGCGTATGCGCATCCACCGTGTAGCGATGAAACAGATCATACTGCATCAGCCCCATGATTTTGCCAAAGGCAGGCAGATAATTGCCTAGTACCCCAAATCGCTTCATCAGTCTAAGGCGGTGAAATAGATAATTGCCTTCTTGCAGATTCATCAAAAACAGCCGTTGATGCGCCTCATTGGCACGATATTCCTCATCAATCAGGCTACTGGCCAGATAGATGGCTCGCAAGGTACTGGCGGCAATTTGGCGAATGCCTTGACGACCCATCACCAAAAAAATCTTCAATAAATTGATCGGATGCTGCTCAAAGGCATCAGCACGACGAATGGCGATCTTAACAGGCCGCTCACCTTCGCCTGTGATGTCGGCATCGGATTGCACCAGACAAAAATCATCGTCGATGTCCACCATCCGCGCTGTGGTCGCCAGATAATTTTCATAAAAATACTCGCACAACACCTCAGAAAATGCCGCCACTTTCATCGCATGGCGATAATATAGGCGCATCATCGCCTCAAGTGCTGCAGTGATGTCTCGGTGCGTGGTGTGATCGGTGTGCAGATAATAGCCAAAGCGCTGAGCGATGTTTTTTTGGTGATCGAATAACAGTCGCTCTTCGCCGCGCCCTGTCAAAGTGTGCAAATGATGGCGAATGCACCACAAAAAACGCCGTGCTTGGGTAAGTGCGTGATATTCTTCTTGATTGATAAAATCAGTCTTGGCCAGTGCGCTCAGATCTGACTGCCCAAAATAAAAACGACCCAGCCAGCCGATCATTTGCAGATCTCGAAGTCCACCGGGGGCATTTTTGATGTTCGGCTCAAGGTTGTATTCGGTGGCATTGTGCGCAAGGTAGCGCTCTTTGGATTCTGTCATTTTTGCTGCATAAAATGACTTGGCATCCCAGATTTGCTTGACTGTCTGATAAGGAAATTCTGCCAATAAAGCATTACCTGCCAATAATCGCGCTTCGAGCATGGCGCTGGCGATGGTCTGATCGGCTGCAGCCAGCTTAGCCTCATCTAGGCTGCGTACCGAAAAAGCAGGGGTGATGCCGATGTCCCAAAGCCGTGCCACAAAAGCTTCTATCTTTGATTTGATGGCATCAGGGTTATCACCGATCAATAAGATATCAATGTCGGATGCAGGCAGCAGTTCGCCACGACCATAACCACCGACCGCAAACAATGCCACATCTTGTGAAAAACAAGACAGCTCAAACAGCTTTTGTAAGATCACATCGATGGCCAGTGTGCGAAGATGAATCAGCTCTTCAATGTGATGCACCGCATCGATGCCATAAGCGACCACTTGACTGTCGATGGCTTGATTTAAGGTGTTTAGATAGCTTTGGATGCGTGTGGTGTCATCGTCCGAGCCGTCGAGCATTGGCGGCGTGTCGATCTGTAGATGCAGATGTTGGCAAAGCTGCATAAAGCAAGTGATGGCAGTGTTTGACATAGGATCCTTGGTCTAATACCGAAATTTCAAAAAAATAGGGGCAGTCCGTAAAGACGCCCCAAAGTGCATGAGATCACCAGATCATCATTTATTCAAAAAGCTTAAGTCTTCTTCAGGGCGAGCAGTGGTGACGATACAGCCATCATCGGTGACGATCAGTGTATGCTCCCATTGGGCGGACAGTTTGCGGTCTTTGGTGATGGCGGTCCAGCCGTCTTTCATGACTTTGGTCTGCCAGACGCCTTGGTTAATCATCGGCTCGATGGTGAATGCCATGCCAGTTTTTAGCTCGACGCCTGTGCCTGCTTTGCCGTAGTGTAGCACTTGTGGCTCAGCATGGAAAGTCTCACCGATGCCATGACCGCAGAATTCACGCACGATGCTAAAACGCTCAGGCTCGACGACTTTTTGGATGGCGGCACCGATGTCACCGAGTCTTGCGCCATTTTTGACGACTTTCATGCCAGCGTACAGCGCTTCTTGGGCGACACGGCAGATGCGTTCGGCCATCACCGAGCCTTCGCCGACGATCCACATCTTGGAAGTATCGCCATAAAAGCCATCAACAATCACGGTGGTGTCGATATTGATGATGTCGCCATCTTTTAATTGGCGTTCGTGGTCAGGAATGCCATGACAGACCACATGGTTGATGCTGGTGCAGATGGATTTTGGGAAGCCGTTGTAGTTGAGCGGTGCAGGAATGGCGCCGTGATCTAGGATGAATTGATGTGCCAAATCGTCAAGTTTGCCTGTGCTGACACCCACTTTGACATAGTCATCAAGCATGATGAGTACATCAGCGGCAAGCTTGCCAGCAATTTGCATTTTTTCGATTTGTTCGGCAGTTAAAATAGGAATATTTTTGCTCATAATAATTTCAAAATAAAAATGGTCATGAAAATTCACAACCATTTTACCGCAAATGATAAGTTTTCACAAATCAGCATCATGATTTCACAAGATATTTTTGTAAATCATTATAATCATGCCAAATGACAAAAGCGATCAATCTTCATCGAGTAAATCTTGCTCACGAGCGGCTTGCAAGATGATGCTAGAGCGGTTGCCACTGCGGCAAAAGATGTGCAATGGGCGTTCGGTTCTATTAAAAAAGTCAGCAAATTCTTGTACATGGCGCATCTCAAGCATCCCGCCGCTAAAAGGAATGTGTGCATAGATGATGCCGTGTTCAGTGGCAGCAGCTTTGATGGCGTCGCTCGTTGGCTGACCCGCTTCTTCGCCATCAGGACGGTTATTGACTAGGGTTTTGTAGCCTTGTTCTGCAAGTGCCTTGACATCATCGACAGTGATTTGACCTGAGATGGTAATGGTATCGCTCATGAGTAATCCTTAATGATAAATGATAAAAGTAAAGTTATGAGTAGCTTACTCTGATTTTTGGGTTTTGGCAAATGGTTTGTGTTGGGGCAAGTGCGTTAAAGCTGCGGTGATGGGTTATAAATTTGGCTAAAAATCATTGATTAATTCAAGCGTACATCAGTGCACTGACTGCTTGGTCAAAACATAAATAGCATATTTAGAAAATCATAAAATATGCTAAAATGATACAATCATGCCATCCGTCAATTAGCTTGATGGCGACAGTTTTCTAAACGGATTTTTTATTATGCCAATGCCTTTTTTAAAAAAACGCCTAGCCAACATCATTCCTACCAAATCAGCCGAGCCGAGCATAGCCGAGCCGACGCAGTATCCGCATTTGTTTGAGCCGCTGGATTTGGGGTTTACGACTTTAAAGAATCGCCTGGTGATGGGTTCGATGCATACAGGGCTTGAAGATCGTTTTTATCATTATGGCAAATTGGCAAGCTATTTTGAGGCACGAGCCAAAGGCGGTGTGGGCTTGATCGTGACGGGCGGCATCTCTCCAAATAAACAAGGCTGGCTGACACCATTGGGCGGTACGCTCAATCGCTTGGCGGATGTGGTGCATCATGCTCGTGTGACTCGTGCAGTGCATAAGCACGGTGCCAAAATCTTATTACAAATCCTACACTCAGGGCGTTATGGCTATCACCCCTTTGTGGTGGCACCAAGTGCCATCAAATCACCGATTTCACCGTTTAAGCCGCGGCAGATGAGCCTTAAGAATATCCAAGCGACCATCGCTGATTTTGCCCATACGGCAAGCCTAGCCAAAAAAGCAGGTTATGATGGCGTTGAGATTATGGGTTCTGAAGGTTATCTAATCAATCAGTTCTTGTCAGCACGCACCAATAAGCGAGCGGATGCTTATGGCGGTAGTCTTGAGAACCGTATGCGTTTTGCCATCGAAATTGTGCAGGCAATCAGAGCGGCAGTTGGGACGGATTTTATCATTGGCTTTCGCCTATCGATGATTGAGCTTGTCGAAGAGGGTGCGGTGATGGCAGATGTCATTGCACTGGCACGAGCACTGGAGACTGCTGGCGTGACCTTGATTAACACAGGTATCGGCTGGCATGAAGCTCGCGTGCCGACCATCGTGACTAGCGTGCCCAGAGCGACTTTTGTGCGTTATACCGCAGCCATCAAGCAGGCGGTATCTATCCCTGTCATCGCAGCCAATCGTATCAATATGCCAGCGACTGCTGAAGCCATCATCGCCAGCGGTCAGGCGGATATGGTGCAGATGGCAAGACCATTTTTGGCGGATAGTGAGTGGGTCAATAAGGCATATCATAATCAAGCCAATCTTATCAATACCTGTATCGGCTGTAACCAAGCGTGCTTAGATCACACCTTTAGCGGTGAGCGAGCATCGTGTTTGGTCAATCCTTTGGCGTGTCATGAAAGTGAATACAGCATCAAACCTGCCAAAAAACCCAAAAAAGTCATCGTCGTCGGTGCAGGCGTGGCAGGCCTGTCAGCAGCGGTGACGGCAGCATCTCGTGGGCATCAGGTGAGTCTGTATGAAGCCAAGCCATTCATTGGTGGGCAGTTTAATATGGCAAAGGTCATCCCAGGCAAAGAAGAGTTTTTTGAGACGATTCGTTATTTTCGTGAGCAGATTGCGACACTTGGTATTGATTTGCATCTCAATACGATGGTGGATAAGGCATTCTTGGATGCTCAAGCGGCCGATCATATCATCATCGCCACCGGTGTCGTGCCACGAGAAATTGACATTATAGGTCGAGCACTGCCACAGGTGATGAGCTATAGTGAACTATTGACCGGTGCCAAAGTTGCTGGCGAGCGTGTGGCGGTACTGGGGGCTGGCGGCATTGGCTTTGATGTGGCAGAATTTTTGGTGCATGGGGCGGGCGTGTCCACTGATATCAATGATGCTGACTATCAGCCGCAGGCACAGACGGCGGATGAGTTTTTTGAGCAATGGGGCGTCGATGCTGATGCCAATTATCAAAGCAATGGTGCACTACAGCCTGCCCATCCGCCAACACCTGCTCGCCAAGTCTATTTGCTACAGCGTAGCAAGGGCAAGCTTGGCAAGAGTCTGAATAAAACCACAGGCTGGGTGCATAAAGCTGCCATCAAGCAAGCAGGGGTCATCCAGATGGCAGGCGTGACTTATGATAAGGTCACCGAAGAGGGTCTGTGGGTGACGATCGATGGCACAAGTCAGCTACTGCGTGTCGATACGGTGGTGCTGTGTGTCGGCCAGGAGTCAGTCAATCATCTGATGCCGCAGCTGGGCGACACGCCAAAAGCCGATTATCAAGTCATCGGTGGTGCTAAGCTGTCCGAGCGACTTGATGCCAAGCGAGCCATCCGTGAGGGCTTTGAGGTGGCGGTCAGACTATAAAGCAGATCTGAGGGTTTGCTAAGCTTTGCTTTAGCGATAACTCAATGCCTCAGCAATGTGCGCAGTCTCGATCGTCGCAGCGCCTGCCAAATCAGCAATGGTGCGTGCAACTCTCAGCGTGCGATGATAGCTGCGCGCAGACAAATTCAGCCGCGCCTGAGCCATCTTTAGCATCTGCTGGCCGTCACTGCCCAATGCTGCCACTTGATCCAGCTCACTGGGTGTCAGCTGATAGTTGGCTTTGCCTTGGCGAGCGATGGCGATGTTTCTTGCAGCGACGACGCGCTCACGCACGGTCTGCGAATCCTCTCCAGCAGGTGCATTTTGTAGGTCATCGATCGGCATCGCAGGCACTGTAATGTGCAGATCGATGCGATCTAGCAGCGGCCCTGAGATCTTATCTTGGTATTTTTTGATTTGTTCGGGGCGGCAGCGACAGCGATCGGAAGGGTCGCCATGATAACCACAGGGACAAGGATTCATCGCTGCGATGAGTTGAAAATCTGCTGGAAATGAGACCTGAGCATTCGCGCGTGAAATAACAATTTCTTTAGATTCAATGGGTTGTCTTAGAGTTTCTAAAGTTTTTCTATCAAATTCTGGTAGCTCATCTAAAAAAATTGTTCCAAAATGGGCCAAGGATATCTCACCGGGTTTGGGTTTTGAGCCTCTGTCAAATCCTTAAATAAATGTCATAATATCTCTTGATTTTGTTGGTTTTTACTGGCATTATTCCCTTAATAAATGTCTTTTTTATCCCGTAATTGATGACATTTTCTTATATTCTACCCGTAATAAGCGTCATAATATTTTATGCTAAAACAAGTCCGAAAAATCAAACCCAATTACCGCAGCGTTACAGGTTTTGTCACTTACAAAGGTGAGTCCATTGCATACGAATCGACCTTGGAAAGGGATTTTCTACTTTATCATGCCGCGTTGCCTAATGTGATAGATATCACCCCACAGCCAATCAGCATCCCTTTTATAAAAAATGGGCGAACCTACGAATACACGCCTGATTATTTTGTGCAATTTAAATTAAATGATAAATTTAAACCTCGCTCATTGATGGTTGAGGTCAAACCCAAGGAAGAATGGCAGGTGAATTGGCGTGATTGGTCAGATAAATGGAAAGCAGCCATCGCTTATTGTAATGAAAATGACTTTCGATTCTCAATTTATGATGAAGATAGGATTCGCCATCACGCTCTGGACAATGTCAATTTTCTGTCGAAATACAAGAATCTAGCCGTTGACAGAAAAGAAGTTAATGCCATTTTGCAACAAATTGAGATGCGAGGTGAAACCACCGTTGAAGTCATTTTAGAACTGTTCTTCAAAGGTGACATATATCGCCCTCATGGTAAGCGTGTGCTTTGGCATTTAATGTCACACAACCTAATAGGATTTGATATCTGGGAAGATATCACAAGTGAAAAATTGGAGATATACCATGTCGATTTTTGAAGATAGAGAGCTTAAAAAGCAAGATGAATCAGATCTTACCAGTATGAATAACAAAGGCGTGGTTATTAACCGTGGCACGTTGCGTCTTAGTATTGGCGGTATTTATAAGAAACAAGATAGTGATGAAGAATACCAACTGATTGAATTTGTCGATGCCAACCAAGCCTTTTTTAAAAATCTAAAAACTCTTAAAGTACAGGTGCTTAGCATTCATCAGTTTGAAAATGTACATGATGCAGATCATGCGGTGATGCGACTAGACATTGATGCAATCAGTGATAAAGAATGGGAACGGGCACAGGCTAAACACGCGGCTATTGAACCCATTTTACGATATGATGATGACTACGATGGTTATGCAGGGCTCGAAAGGCGCGCTCAAGAGTGCGGTGTGTCCGTTAGAACTCTTCAAAGATGGCTCGCAAGTTATGTAAAAACGAACTCTATTGCATCATTGATTGATAAAAAGCGTGGTTGGCAAGAAGGTCGGCGCCGTATCGACGTTGTGCAAGAGCTGATTATTGATGAAGTAATACAAGATTATTACCTCACAATTCAAAGACCAACAATTCAAGCAACCATACAAGAGGTGTTTAAGCGTTGTCATCTTTCTGGTGTAAAGAAACCTAGTAAAAATGCCATTCGCTATCAAATTGGCAAAATTGATGAAAAAGAATATCTTAAGGCTCGCGGCTATAGGTCGAGAGCGAAGAACAAATTTACACCCAAGGTTGGTAGCTTTCCGAGTGTCAATGCGCCTTTGTCGGTCATTCAAATCGACCATACGCCAGCAGATATTATTTTGGTGGACGACAAGCATCGAAAACCAATCGGCAGACCGTACATTACTGTAGCCATTGATATTTATAGCCGAATGATCACAGGTTATTACATCTCCTTGGATGCACCTTCGGTGACTTCGGTAGGCATGTGTTTAACACGCAGTATCTTGCCTAAAGAAGAATTGTTATTAAGCCATGGCATTCAAGATGTCACATGGGATGTCTTTGGCATACCTAAGAAAATCCATGTGGATAATGGTTCTGATTTTAGAGCGGAGTCACTTAAACGTTCATGCTCTTTATATGGTATTGATATTGAGTTTAGACCCCTTGCACGCCCTGAATACGGTGGGCATATTGAGCGGATTATTGGGAATCTTATGCATGAGGTTCATAAATTACCAGGAACTACCTTTTCCAATATTCGCCAAAAGGATGGTTATGATTCTGAAAAACACGCCAGTCTTACCCTTGGTGAATTTGAAACATGGTTTTTAACCTACATCACCAAGGTTTATCATCAAAAACCTCACTCTGCTTTGGGTTGTAGCCCAGCCCATCAATGGCGCATCGGGATTTTTGGGGATGATGAGCACGAAGGCATTGGTATCCCAAGTATTCCAACCAGTCCGCAAACTCTAGTATTGGATTTTATGCCAAGTGTTGAGCGCACCATTCAACATACTGGCGTTACCATTGATGGGTTGCAGTACTACGATACGATTTTGAACAGTTATATCAACACCACTGATAACAAGACGGACAAAAAGCGCAAATTTATCTTTAGGCAAGATCCTAGAGATATCAGCACGGTATGGTTTTTCGATCCAAATATTAAACAATATTTCAAGATACCGTGTGCTAATCAAGCTTTCCCACCGATGAGCATTTGGGAATATAACCAGCTTAAAAAACAGGTGAAACAGCGCAGTGGCACAGTGAACGAGTCATTGATTTATCAGGCATGGGAAGAAATGCGTACAATGATCGATGCTGCTCAAAGTACAACTAAGACAGCTAGAAGACAAGCACAGCGAAGAAAAACACACATCCAATCTCAAAAAATCCATGAATCGGCAAGATCTCAAGAGGATGATGTGACCACCAAAGCAGCTGAGTTAACTGTGATGGGTGATGCGCTCCAAGGTTTGAAAACAACCACCTTAACTTCTCCTGTTCAGCATGATGATGATTCAACCTATTTTGAGGATATTGAGTAATGCAAACACAACTACCTTATACACACATCCATGAAAAATTTCGACATATCGCTCATCTTTCTGACAAAGAGCGACTGGAATTTATTGGCTCCCCGCGTTGGATTGGTTATACCGCTGCCAACAAAGCCATTGATATTATGCAAGGCTTGATGAACACAGTTCGCCAACACCGTATGCCAAATTTATTAATCATAGGTGAGTCAAATAATGGAAAAACCACAATCTTAAATCAGTTTTCTCGTAAATTTGGCGATACTTATTTAGAGGATGATTTAGATTTGGTGATCCCTGTTGTGTTTATACAGGCTCCCCCAGCCTCAACTGAAAAGGACTTGTATATTGCTTTACTTGCCACCTTTGCACTACCAATCAAAATGAGTGATTCTGCTAGCGCTCTGCGTTATCAAGTGATTCACGCATTTCGACAATGCCGCGTAAAAATCTTAATTATTGATGAAATCCATTCATTGCTCAGCGGTACAGCCCGTCAGCAACGCCAGATTATGAATTGCATTAAATTTTTA
This sequence comes from Moraxella sp. RCAD0137, assembly GCF_002894025.1. Lineage (NCBI taxonomy): Bacteria > Pseudomonadati > Pseudomonadota > Gammaproteobacteria > Moraxellales > Moraxellaceae > Moraxella > Moraxella sp. RCAD0137. The sequence goes on along the minus strand of NZ_LTCC01000016.1, from coordinate 8,956 downwards.
TGCAATGAATTACAGATTCCCATTGTGCTATCTGGTACGCCTGATGCGGTGAGGGTCTTACACACAGACCCTCAACACATCAGTCGTTTTGATGTGTTGCCAATTCCGATTTGGCAAAATGATGGTGAATTTAAACGTCTCGTCGGTAGTTTTGAGAGAATATTACCATTGAAAGAGCCGTCTAATTTAACCGAACCGAAAAAGCTAAATCTGATTTATAGCATCACTGACGGCAGAATTGGTAATGTAAGGCGATTGCTTAATGAATGTGCTATTGATGCCATCAAACAAGGCAAAGAAACCATCACTGTAGAAATAATCAAGGAAAAATCATGGTTGCGTCCTACTCAGGGCTTAAGAAATCTCATGTAAAACCTTTGTTTTTTAGAACACCGATATTTGATGATGAAAGTATAGCATCATGGTTGATCCGCGCGGCCTTCCGTCAAGGATGTTCAGTCACTACCTTTGCCAGCTATTATTGGGAAGAATATCGACTGTGGACCTTGGATGTTGATAAAGGTTTTAATTTTGTGGACGAAACAATCCATGAAGATATGGCGATACTTGCAGAAACGACCAGGGAGCGCTTTGATTTCAAAAATTTGACTTGGTTGTCTAAAGGCATGTCATCCACTATAGGAAAATATCGCACCACCCCGTGGGTGTTGCCTTTATTTAAAAGAAATCGTCGTGCTTTGTATGGTTATCATTACTGTCCAGTGTGCCTAGAAGAAGACAAAATACCGTACATGCGCCTTCTTTGGCGGTACAGTTGGTACACCTATTGCCATGTCCATGCGGTTAAGATGGAAAATCGATGTCATAGCTGTGATGCTTTGTTTCAACCTGGTTTGTTGTCACAAGAGCTGCAGACAATCAATCATTGTCACAGCTGTCATGAAGTGGTCACAAATGACTACTTAGGCAACCTTTTGTTGATACCTGAAGTATTTGAATTGCAGAAACAAGCGATGCAGGTTTTAGAAGATAAACAAGCTGTTGTTTTTGGGCAGATAGTTAACGGTGTTGATTGGTTTGATCTGATTGGGTTTTTTATCACATTAACCAAAATTGCTGCGCGACATGCCGACAATCAATACAAGATGTTTAGATTGTTTAATGAGCTAGGTTTAGACACCTCAAGGGTATCGACTTTTTCCTTAAAAGAAAGCGAGACAGGTCTTGTTTTTGAAAGCTTGCCGATCCATGAGCGCATTCGTTATCTAAGATATGCCAAAATGCTGCTAGATATACCGCTTGATAAGTGGGTTTGTGCTTGTCTGGCTGTTGAAGCCAACCAAAATAGTTTTATGTTTAATGGTAAAAAGTCTGTTCTACCTCGAGCGTTTATGCCGGTTATTAATCAACTTCCGTTGGTTGAAGAACAGAAACGAGAAAAAAGACAGTTTGACAAACCAGCGACTTTGAATGCAGTGAAGAAATCTTGGGCTAGGCTTCAGAAAAAAGCAAATGCATGGGCGGAATATGAGCAACACCTCACTAGAAAATAAACAACTGACATATTGCGATGGTTGTGGCAATCTTAAGCCAGACATTCATCGCCGTTATTTAAACAAAGCCTATTGTACAGCATGCTATGTGCGTTGTTTTGTCAAAAAACCATGCCCTAAGTGTGGTAAAGATGCACGCTTGCTTAAAAATGATACACACAATGTTTGTGAACGCTGCTTACGCAGTGTTCCTTGTATTCGTTGTGGAAAAGTAGCAAAAAGTACGGCCAGAACCCCGTATGGGATTGCTTGCCAATCTTGCTATCAGCGATATTTTACTGAAAAAAAGACCTGCTATGAGTGCAACAAACAAGCGGTCAATGTTTCAAGATATTCAGCCGTACCCCATGATGAACCAATTTGTGCATCATGTGCACAAAAATACACCCATAAAACCTGCCCTTGCTGTGGTCGGTACCGAAAGCTTGTCCAAATTGATAAGGGTGAGATGTGCCAAAAATGCCATGATTTAGGGCAAATACCTTGCTCTGGTTGCCAAAAGCCAATGTGGGCGGGGCGTGGTCAGCGGTGCCATGAATGCTATCTTCGTGAACGACTGACACGAGAGATCGAGTTAAATAAACATCTGTTTAGAAATCCAAATATCAAAGAATCGTACGCCAATTTTATTGAGTGGCTTGCTGAAACTCGTGGGTATGGTTGGACGGTTGAGAAGCATTTAAAGTATATAGACTTCTTTGCACACTGTGACAAAACATGGGGTGAGATTCCAAGTTATAAAAAACTTGTCATTGAGTTTAAACCCGATGGACTAAGAACCTATCTTAATGCCCTAAGATGGCTTATCGAAACCAATCAAGTTAAGGTTGATAAGCAACTAAAGACCGAGATGGCTGAGGAACAAAGAATTGAGCAGTTGCTTGCTAAACTTGGCAAAACCACGCCACCAATCATTTTGAAATATCTTGATTATTTGCATACAAGAAGATTAGAACGTGGAACGTCCATAACAACGCTTAGATTGAGTTTACAGCCTGTGGTGGATATGTACCACCAATTTGAGCTTAAAGACGAAAATACGCCATCTCAGGCGCAATTAGATGCATATTTAGCTATCAAAAGTGGCCAGCGTGCATCTTTAATGTCATTTTTGCCATTTTTACGCAATAATTATGGCGTTGAGCTACGAGCCAAGGTTAAAGATACAAAAGACGAGTTATCCATCCAATCCAAACGCAAAGAAGTGGAAAAAAGGTTGATGGCTTTAATAAACTCGGAAAATCCCCTATCAAAGAAAGAGCAGATAGAATGGTTCATGCTCAGCATGCTATTTTTTCATAAGAAAGAAATCACCAAGAAAGCCTTAAAGAGTGCCACAATCACCGATTACACAGAGGAGGATATGTTTTTATTAGTTCATGAAAGCAAAGAGTATTGGATTCCAAAATACAAAGCTTGAAGTTGGTGTGCTATCAGATTTACTCAGCTTCGCTTAGCTTGCACATAAACTCTGTCGCCGCTCTGTTCAGCTCGTCTAGACTATCAAAAATTTCAAAATCACCACGTGCAAACTCGAGTTGTGACTGTTGTAGGTGAAGTTTGGCATGCTCAGTTAAAACTTGATTAGCGCAGAGGTTGTTTTGTTGTTCCATAGTTCTATTCCCATAAAGTATTGTTGATTTATTATAGCACCTTAGAACAAAAGGTAAATAGATTGGGGTATGGGTTGGTTTCCCTTTGCATTTAGTGAACCGCTTGACCCCACCCACCTTTTCATATATGATAACCGAAACCTTTTTCAAGACATCACCATGACCCAATCAGATAACACCCAACCCAAATCTCGTCCCAAATCCACTCATGGCGGTCGCCGTGCAGGCAGTGGTCGTAAGCCATCGCCTTTTGGTAGTCCTGTGGCGAAGAAGATTCCCAGAAACTTATTGCCGATGGTAGAGTCTTTAATTCAAAAGAATAAAGCAGGTAAGCTGGGCGTGGTATTGACTACAGGCTCTGTACCATTAGATGCACTAGTCGTACATCCTAATCCAACTAAGCTTGACTTACCCATCGCCACAGAGAAAATTCCTGCAGGATTTGCTTCCCCTGCTGAGGGTTATATCGAAGATTATTTGGATTTTAATGAGTATTTGGTACGCAATCCTTCGTCCACCATCATTGCTCGCTGTGGTGGCTATTCGATGCTGGATGCTGGGATTGATAAAGATGATTTATTGGTCATTGATCGTGCCATCACCCCAAGCCATCGAGATATCGTCATGGCTGATTTGGGTTCTCAATACACCATCAAGCGATTGCATATCTTAGATGATGGATGTATCGAACTACATTCTGAAAACAGCCGTGGTGATGAGCGTTATCCCAATTACACCTTTAGTGATGGCGATGAACTTGCTATTGTTGGTGTGGTGATGCATGTGATTAAGGATGTGCGTAAGCGATAAGCTATCAATATCACTTAACTTGTTCATGTTGAAAAGAGTTACCAATTTCAAATTGCAATCTGATAAACTTTACAGTATCATATCGGTAACTTTTTTCAAGATGATATTTCATGTACGCATTGATTGATGGCAATAGCTTTTATTGCTCTTGTGAGCGGATTTTCAATCCTAAGCTTAAAAACAAAGCTGTGGTCGTTCTATCAAACAATGATGGCTGCGTGGTGGCTCGCACGGCTGAAGCCAAAGCACTTGGCATTAAAATGGGTGTGCCGTATTTTCAGATCAAAGAGCTTATTCATCGCGGTAAAGTCATCGCCTTTTCAAGTAATTATGAGCTCTATGGTGATATCTCTACTCGGATGATGAACACCATTGCAAGCCTTGTCCCTACTATTGAGATTTATTCGATTGATGAATGCTTTGCGGATTTAACAGGGATTAATCAGCATCAACTATCTGATTTAGGCAAATCCATCAAAGACAGAGTCTGGCAATGGGTTGGTATCCCTACTTGTGTCGGTATTGCACCAACTAAAACACTGGCTAAATTCTGCAATCACCTTGCCAAAAGCTACCCACAGCACTTTGGCGGTGTGGTAGTTTGGGATGATTGGTCAAAGCAAATTCAACACAGAGCCTTGGCAAGCCAAAGTGTGGATGAAATATGGGGCATTGGCAGTCAAACAGCACTACAGCTTAAGCAATTAGGCATCACCACCGCCAAAGACTTTGTTGATGCTGACAGACATCTTATCAAGCATCATTTTAGCGTCGTCACCCAAAGAACATGGCAAGAGATGAATGGCAAACCCTGTGCAGGACTTGAGATTGAAGAGCCAAAGAAACACATCATTAGAAGCAGAAGTTTTGCTAAGGCAATCACTGAGATTGAGCCATTGCAATCAGCCATCGCTTATCATATCGCTAGTGGTGCCCAAAAGCTCAGAGAACAAAACACTCTAGCTCATACACTGACCGTTATTATCCGAACCAATCCATTTGGCAATCATCAGCAGTATTATGGCAAAAAGACCATTGCTCTTACTAAAGGTAGTAATGATACTCGAGTGTTAAACCAACATGCCCAAAAATTGCTTAAAATCCTATACAAACAAGGCTATCATTACAAAAAGTGTGGCATTGAGCTTGGCGGGATTGAATCCATCCATCGTGTGCAGTATGATTTATTTGCACAACAAGATGAGTTTGAGCATTTAGAAAATCAAAACCTGATGCAAACACTGGATACCATCAATAAGCAATTTGGCAAAGGCAAGCTGATTTTAGGTTCGCAAAAGCTGTCTGACGACTGGCAGATGCGCCGTGAGCGAATTAGTCAGAGATTTACAACACGGTGGGATGAGCTGCTGCTAATTCATTAAGCTGTAAAATGGAGAAGAATGTACCAAACAACAGCATGAGACCAATTCATGTGGGTGAGATACTGCGTCTTTTATAAAAGATGGAGAGCCTAAATTTTATATGGTACCTGAATTTATTTATGCTCAGATGACAGCGTACACATCTTTAGATAATTGAGATAGCCATCAAATTTTTGACAATCCAAAAACCCATGAAAGACCTACCAACGCGTATCTTTGATGCCTTTTGTGAAGGGATATTGGACACTGCTGTGTTTTATAGCAGTGATGACGCGTATTTGTATCGATTGGATGAATATAGACAGGTCTTTGAAAGACTGGCTAAAGATACTGACATCCAAGTGATTTATTATGATTTTGCTGATGTGCAAGCATCCATTTATCAGCATTTTTTGACCCACATGATTGCGGCTGTTTGCCCCAATCAAACAGATAGCTGTTATTCTTTAAGAGTTGTATTTGAGCAAATTATCTCAGGCAATCAGCGATATTTGTTAATACTGGATAATATTGAGTGCTTATATCAACCATCCAATCTTCAATCATCTGAAATCAAAGACTTCATCGGCTCATTACGCACCTGCCTAGATGTCTATCGAATAAATATTCGCACGGCTATGTTTTGCCGAGATACGGCAAATTTGAGAAAATTGTATCATGATTACCGTGAGCCGTTTTATCGTTTTGGGTATTTGCAGGATGTGGGGAGGTTAACGCCCTTTGATTAAAACGCTTAAAAGAGATATCAACCCCACTTTACCAATCCATACCTACATTTCCAGTTCCAATAAAGTGAGAGGTTTGGGTAGCTTTATCGTAATTTGCCGTATTTTATCGTAAAGGGCTGTAGTAGATTAGCCCTTATGCTATACTACAAACATGAAGATAACTCGTTGTAAATTAAGTAAAAAAAGTTCAAATAAAACCGCTTGAATTTTTTTTTGTAGCACAAGTTACTGCTAGAACAGCAAGTGATTTGCTTGGCATTCAGCACAATTCAGCAGCTTTATTTTACCGCAAAATTAGACTTGTGATAGAATATAATCTCAACCTTGAAGCTCGCACTTTATTTGATGGCGAAGTAGAGCTTGATGAAAGCTACTTTTGTGTACTGGTATAGACTTAGCGCTGCTCGATACTATAAAAAAGGGCTGTAGTGGGCTGCATCATATGATATACTGCAGCTCCATATTAAATAAATGGTTAAGAGATTAAAATGTCAAATTTATCAAATCTTGAAAGTGTTTTTGTAGATAATGGGTTTATTAATGAACTAACCCAGATAATGAATGATATAAAAGAATATGCAAATATAATAGCAAAGAACGAAAAAACTATTGAAACACAGTTTGATATGCGAATTTTTTCTTTGTTTCAGAAATTTTTTAACCCTTTGGGGTATCAGTACAATCCTCATAAAGAAAAAAATATTGTCACCTATAAATCCGGTTTTGTTGATACTGCGCTAGCCAATGTCTTGATTGAATTTAAACAACCTAGTGCTTTAGCATCCAAAACCGATAAGCAATCTGCTATCAAGCAGACACTTAATTATCTAAATGGTGAAAACAAAGATAGCATCAACAAAACTTTTGCGATGACAACAGATGGTAATATTTGTGCAATATTTACAGTAGATAACAAAGGAGTCGTTCGATTCGAAGACTACACTGATATAACTTATGAACATTATGAGCGGGTGATCAAAGCCATTGTTGGATTGAATCAAAAAAATTTTGATTCAACGGCATTAATCAATGATTTTGCTCCGGTGAATAATTCGCCAATCCGAGCATTAACACTTTTGCTTTATAAAACCATAAGCGAATCATCGACTACGAAAACTCAGATGTTGCTTAAAGAATGGAAAAATTTATTTAAACTTTCACATGATGACCATTCTCAACAACAGGATATTATCAAGCGAAAAAAATCTTTAAGCGACTACCTTTCTGTTAATTTGGATGATAGTGACAGTGAATATAATGCCCTGTTTGCTCTACAGACCGCTTACTCTATTTTGATCAAATTAATAGCGTTCAAGGTTATTTCACAGGTTAAATTCGATGATTCGCTGGTAAATTATTCAGAGATGCTAAATGCAAAATCTCAGGCCTTGCAAAGTAAAATGATGGAGTTGGAATCTGGATCGATTATTAGAGATTATGGTGTACAAAATTTGTTAGAAGGTGATTTTTTCTCTTGGTACTCTACCAGTCAGCAATGGAACGATGAAATCGCCACAAATATTAAATTTATTATTCAGAAATTGAACAAATACACTACTTTTGACTTTTTCGATAATCAAAATCAAGCAAAAGACTTCTTTAAAAATCTTTATCAGACGGTTATACCCTCACCAGTACGCCATGCGCTAGGTGAATACTACACACCTTTCTGGTTGGCTAATCATGTTGTTTGTAAATCACTAGACTTTAGAAAAGACCAGTTTAACAAAAAATGGCGAGCGCTGGACGCATGTTGTGGTTCGGGCACGTTTATTACAGCCTTGCTTAACCAAGTAGTTGATTCGCTACCTAGCAACATGGATAAAGGCGATATTCTTAGAGAAATTACTTCAAGGGTGGTCGGTATTGACCTGAATCCATTAGCCGTATTAACGGCTAGAGTAAACTACTTTTTGAACATATCGCCTTATATTACTTTTGATTCTGAAATTGAAATACCGATTTATGCTGGCGATTCAGCTTATACGCCAGAAGTGGTTAAAATCGACAATATAGATTTCATTAAATACTCACTTGATACAAACATCCCCAGTCACAATCCAGAAGACATAACTTTTCCCGTTTACTTCCCAGAGGTAGGACTTAAAAATTTAAAAAGGTTCTCTCGTTGCATGATTGAAGTAGAGATAGATATTCGGTCATTGAATAGCACTTCTGTATTTAATAGATTAATGACTTTAATTCCGGAAGAATATAAAAAAACACCTATCATTGTCGAAAAGATGCAAGACTTGGCAGATAATTTCGTGAGATTTGAAAAAAATGATTGGAATGGTATTTGGGCTAGGATAATTACCAACTACTTAACCACTTCAAAAATTGGTCACTTTGATGTTATTGTGGGGAATCCACCTTGGGTGGACTGGAAGAATTTACCTTCACAGTATCGAGAAAAAATAAAATCTTTACAAATTACGAAAACTATATTTTCTGGTGATGCTAGAACTGGCGGTATTAATCTAAATATTGCTGCCTTGATTACCAATGTTGTCGCTAGTAATTGGCTGCATGACGATGGCGTAATGGGATTGCTAATGCCAGACACATTCTTGGTGCAACAAACCTACGAAGGATATCGTAAATTACTACTAGCGAACAATAAAAAAGCTTATTTTTTGGGGTTTGATGATTGGACCAGATCTGGAAACCCTTTTGAGAATGTCACTCAAAAATTTTACACGTATTATTTCTCTAAACAACCCCAAGACTATAAAAAGGGGTTGGTTATTGATAGTTATGCCAAAAAAAGAAATGTGAACTCTACATTTGTACCGGTACAATATTCCCAGACACCCCATAAGAGGTTATACTACCCCAAACTAGGAGCAATCTCTCATGACAAAACAGCGTAAGCAGTACAGCAGCGAATTTAAACTAGAAATGGTCAA
>NZ_LTCC01000015.1:0-46029 GCF_002894025.1 Moraxella sp. RCAD0137 | reverse complement strand
TTCTAGAAATGGATATTTGTCGCCTATTGATGCGGAGAATATTTACTATTGTTCATTAAAACCGTCAGGCTATGCTGCTTGACTCAAGCAATCTTGTCTCCGATAAACTCGGGACGGTTCACTTTATTTTTGGCATTTAACGTGATGTAAAAATCTGAAGTCATCACCTTATTTTCGCCTCTGATTCTTGGATGCCTAATATTAGCCTCCGTTGCTAAAGCTATGGTCTCTTCCAAATTTAATGCAAATTGTTCGTCAATCGAAACCACATTTGCATTCCATTCAAACAATAAGAAAATACTCAATTCTAAGTCAGATAACAAATGATGGGTGCGGCCTGATTTATGCCCAAACACTCGATGTGACCTTCCAAATGATGAAATATCCTGCACTTTTACAAAAGGTTGGTAAGGTTGTGGTTTTTTAATAGGCATAAAAAATCCTTCATTATTCTCAAGAACAGAATAACAAAGGATTAAACAGGTGTCAATAGTATGATACCTAATTAAAAAGTATGATAAGTAATTACTTAGTATGATACCTAATTACTTTGCTACATTAATTTCATACAGCGATGGCTGACTTATTCCACCGTCACCGACTTAGCTAGGTTACGCGGTTTATCGACATCGGTGCCACGCACCAAGGCGACATGATAAGACAGTAGCTGTACGCCAATGGTGTGTACAATCGGTGACAGCACACCGACATGGCGTGGGGTGCGGATGACATGGATGCCATCGCCAGCGGTGAAGTCGCTATCTAGATCAGATAGGACAAACAGCTCACCGCCACGGGCGCTGACTTCTTGCATATTGGCTTTGACTTTATCAAGTAGGCCATCATTTGGCGAGATGACGACAACAGGCATATTCTCATCGACGAGCGCCAATGGGCCATGCTTAAGCTCGCCAGCTGGATAGGCTTCAGCATGGATGTAGGTCAGCTCTTTGAGTTTTAGAGCGCCTTCTAGGGCGATTGGATAATGAATACCACGACCTAGGAACAGTGCCGATGGCTTGGCAGAGAATTTTTGTGCCCATGCGCCAAGCTGCGGCTCAAGGTTCAAAGCGTGCTGAATGCTGCCTGGTAGTAGGCGTAGCTCTTCGGCGTATTGTTCAGCGGTCTCATCGCTGACATGACCACGGATTTTACCTAAAGTCACTGCCAAGCCAAATAGCACCACAAGCTGTGTGGTAAACGCTTTGGTGCTTGCCACGCCGATCTCAGCACCGGCACGGGTATAGATTGCAAGCGTTGAGTTACGAGGCAGGGCTGACTCCATCACATTACAGATGGATAGGCTGTATTTGTGCCCTTGGGTCATGGCAAACTTCAACGCTTCCATGGTATCAAGCGTCTCGCCTGATTGGCTGATGGTCACGATCAGCTCGTTTTCATCACCGATGACATCACGATAGCGATATTCGCTGGCGATCTCGACATCGCAGCGGATTTTGGCAATACTTTCAAGCCAGTATTTGCCTGTCAAAGCGGCATAATACGAAGTACCGCAGGCAAGAATCTTGATGCTATTGATTTTGCCAAAAATCTCAGGTGCATCATCACCAAAGTTCTCAGCGATAAAACCACCTTCCAAGAAAATCTCAGCGGTATCCGACACGGCACGAGGCTGCTCATAAATCTCTTTTTGCATAAAGTGGCTGTATGGGCCAAGCTCAAGTGAGGCAAGCGATAGCTCAGATGTTTTAATGATACGCTGGGCTTCATTGCCTTCTTTATCAAGCAGTTTATCGATACCATTGGCGGATAATAGGGCGATATCACCATCTTCTAGATAGCTGACGCGGCGAGTGAACGCAATCACGGCTGAGACATCTGAGGCGATGAATACTTCTTCATCACCAAAAGCCACCAGCAGTGGACAGCCCATGCGAGCGACGACCATTTGATTTGGCTTATCATTGGCGATGACAGCGATGGCATAAGCCCCATGAAAGCGAGAGGTAGCAGTCTGCACCGCACGATATAAATCACCACCATTGGCCTCATATTCGTGATGCACGCTGTGGGCGATGACTTCGGTGTCGGTTTGTGATTCGAACACATAGCCCAGTGCTTCTAGGCGGCTACGTTCGGCTTCGAAGTTTTCGATGATGCCGTTATGCACGACCGAGATGAGTCCTGCTGAGATATGTGGGTGGGCGTTTGGCTCGGTCACGCCACCATGTGTTGCCCAGCGGGTATGCCCGATGCCGGTATGACCATAGATTTCTTTGTTTTTGGCGGCTTCTTCCATCAGTGCCACACGACCAACACGACGCACACGGCGAATCCCTGTTTCGGTCTGCACGGCGATGCCTGATGAGTCATAGCCACGATATTCTAGGCGTTTTAGGCCATCTGTGAGAAAATCAACCACATTATGATGTGCACGAATGGCACCGACGATACCGCACATAAGCTGTTCCTTAGTATCAAATTAGTCAAAGATAACAATCAGCACCACTTTATCCCAAATCGTTAGATAAAGCATGCTGATCAAGCCCTTTATTATAGCATGGTGTATTTGGTGGAGCGTGTAAATTTTTTTTAATAAAAAGCAGGCAGCGAGATGGACTGGGATGGATAATTTTTTTCACACTGAATGTTGTCTGTCTTATTTATCGCTGCGTGTAATTTAGCGTAAATAAATGGTTAATTCATGTAAAAACGCTTGTCATACATATTTTGTTACATATAATAGCACTCATGGGATCGGACAGTTGTTCACTGATTTGATCATTTTTTCATCTTTTAAGGAGTATGTGATGAAAGCATTATTCAAAACTTTGGCGATGGGTTCTGTTGTGGCGATGGCGTTGGTGGGTACAGCACACGCAGGCGATGTGACTTGTTCATCGACGCTTGGTAAGCAGCGTATCGATGGTGATGTCGTGGTGCGTGGCACTTGTACGCTCAATGGCACAACCGTCGATGGCAATGTCAAAGTTTATCAAGGAGGTAAACTCATCATCAAAAACGCCACCATCGATGGCGATGTCCAAGCAGACAAGGCAAGCTCGGTGTCAGTCACTGGCGGTGCGGTCAATGGTAACATCCAAGTCAAGCAGTCAAGCAGTGTGCGTATCAATGGTGTGCGTGTTGATGGCGATATTCAGCTGTTTGATAATCGTGGCAGCGTGCGTGCCGAGCGCAACACCGTCGATGGTAACTTACAGTGCAAAGGCAATACCAAACAGGTCACTGGTCAAGCCAATCGCGTTAATGGCAATAAAGAAGATCAGTGCAAAGCGCTATAAACCTGTTCTTTGACAAATTAAAACCAAGTCATCTGATGGCTTGGTTTTTTATTTTATGTGGCAAATGATTTGTAAAATCACCCATCATCCCCATATAACTGGCATCTTATTTATTTGCTAATTTGGATCATATTATGACAACTGACCTCAATAACTACCGTCAGCGTTTTTTTATCAATCATTCTGCTGTGCGCGGTGATGTGGTGCGTCTGACTGATGCCTATCAAACCGTCATCGACCAAAAGGCTTATCCTGCCGCCATCAAGGCATTGCTCGGTGAGATGTTGGTGTCGGCAAGTCTCTTGATCAGCACATTAAAAATCGATGGCAAGCTCTCCATTCAGCTACAAAGCTCCGATGAGCATGCCAAGCTGAACTGGGCGATGGCAGAGTGCGACCACACAGGCGCGGTGCGTGCTTTGGCAGGCTTCGATGCTGACAGTGAGGATGATCAAGCATTTTGGCAGTCATTGAGCAGCAGTAATCAAGCCTTTGCCCAGCTGGGTGCAGGCGTGCTGTTTATCAGCATCCATCCTGAACAAGGCGAAGCGTATCAAGGCATCGTCGAGCGCGTCAGTGATGATTTGGGCGAGTGTTTGGCGCATTATCAAAAGCAATCGGCGCAGATCCCAACCATCATCAAGCTTGCTACCAGTGAGGCATCGGCAGGCGGCGTATTGGTGCAGCTGTTGCCGCAGACGGATGCCGACAAAGAAAATGATCCTGATTTGTGGGATCGCTTGATCGCGCTCACCAGCACGCTAAAAGATGAGGAAATCACCGATTTGCCTGCCGATGAGATCTTATATCGCTTATATCACGAAGAAGAAGTGGTGCTGCCAGAGCCGACGCCATTGCATTTTGCCTGCACCTGTTCGCTCGAAAAAAGCCAAGGCGCCATCATGCAGCTGGGCTATGATGAGGCCAAGCAAGCGGTCGCGGCACACGGCGGCGTATTGGTGCTTGACTGCGGTTTTTGTGGTAAAGAGTATCCTTTTGATGAACAAGCCATCGAAGCGCTGTTTGCTGATGCGTGATGCAGTGAGTGATAAGCCCGCCAAGCAGCGGGCTTTTTTAATGATTCAAATCACTAAGTCATCGGGGTAAAGCTAAACACGATAATCACCGTAATCATCCCTGCAATGATGCCTGCCAGCACATCATCAAGCATAATCCCAAAGCCACCCGAGACGTGCTTATCTGCCCAGCTGATCGGTGCTGGCTTTAACACATCAAACAGGCGAAATAACCCAAAACTTAGCACAACAACAATCCAAAAAGTGATGGAAGCTGGATAAAAATCACTCAACTGCCCAAACTGATGCAGTACAAATACCGTCGGCAATAAACTTAACCACATCCCCACCCATTCATCCCAAACGATGTGCGGATCATCGTCGATGCCCATGAGTCTAGATGTCTGACCACAGATAAAGCTACCGACAATCAGTCCGATAAGCGTCACCGCCACAAACACCCAAAATCCCGCCCAAATCATAGGCAGGGCAACAACAAGACCGCCCACTGTACCCCAAGTACCGGCAGCACGGCGTGGCAGTCCTGAACCAAGACCGATACCAAGCCAATAAATGCACTTGTCAAAAGTGCTGGCAGTTGGTGGGCAAGGCGGACAGTGATTGGATTGGTAGATATCGGGTTTGGCTTGGCTCATGGACTTATTCTTGGTTGGTTAAAATGAATTAGAAAGATGAGATTGGTAGTTATGGGTGTCAAACAAGATGGTCGTTCCTAAAAATGCTCAAATCCTTTGATATCAAACGCGACCGCTTGCCCATGCTCAAATAACTGCACACCACCATCCGCCACAATCTCACCAATGGCATGGATGGAAAAATGGGGAAAATTAGCCTGAAATTGGTCAAATTTTTCTTTGTTCATCGTAAAGCATAACTGATAATCATCACCGCCATTTATGATATGCTGATATTTTTGGGCAAAGGGTAGATGTTCTAGCAGGGTATGACAAGGGATTTTATCCAAATCGAGTCGGGCGCCAACACCGCTTGCCGCTAAGATATGCCCCAAATCCTGCCCTAGGCCATCTGATATATCAATCATGCTATGGGCATAACCACGCAATGCCTGCCCAAGCGCCACCTGTGGCTCGGGATAATCAAGCTTGTCGCGTAACTGACTTGGCTGATTTTGCAGAATTTGGGATAAGGCAAAACTTGCTGAGCCGATATGACCGCTGACACAAATCACATCACCGACCATCGCACCATGACGCGTGATGGCTTGGTGTTTTGGAATATAACCCACTGCTGTCACACTAATGGTCGTCGTCGGTGCATATGTGGTATCACCGCCGATGAGCTTGACGCCATAGCGATTACAAATCGCATACAGTCCATCAGCAAAGCCTGCCACCCAAGCGACATCATAGCTCGGTAGGCTTAACGCAAGGGTAATACTATGCGGTGTCGCCCCCATCGCAGATAGGTCAGATAGATTGACTGCCACCGCCTTATGCCCGATGGCGTGTGCTGGCGTGTCACTGGGATAATGGCGATTTGCCACCATGGTATCGGTGCAGATGACCAGCTGCTGACCGGCAGGCACATCGACGACAGCACAGTCATCACCGACGCTGATGGCGATATCATTCGTCGCTTGATGACGGCTAAAATGCTGTGCGATGAGCGAAAATTCGGACATAAGTCAGTTGGCAGATTTTTTGGCTTGGTCGGCGTTGACTTCGGTTTCACGCACGACTTTGGCGTATTGATCCAGCACGGCGTTGATCAGCTTATGCGCATCGGTTGCCCCAAAGTGGGTGTTCAACTGCATGGCTTCATCAAGGACGACTTTATAAGGGATGTGTAGGCTGTGTTTGAGTTCATACGCACCGATCAGCAATACTGCTTTTTCGATGGTATCAAGGCGATCAAAGCTACGATCGATGTAGCTTGAGATGTCGAGCACCAATTGATCTGCTTGCTCTGGAATCTGACGCATCAATTCATGATAATAGCCCAAATGCACGGTATGCATGGCATTGTCCGCACGAGTACGAGCGGCGATGGTGTGTGGCTCGTTGCCGCCCATCAGATGACGATCGATTTTTGAGAAGCGATAATCGGTCAATAGCCACTCATAAAGACCCTGTAGGGCAAAACGGCGCGCCTTACGCACGGCGGTGTGAGAAGTCTTATAGCCTGTGTCTGATGGGATAATATGGTCTGTCATAAACGATGTCCAGTAATGGCAAAAGGATGCATATGGCTTACTATACCATAAATTCGCCAGTGCATAAATTGGCAAATCAAGCAAATTTGCAAGGCGTGCCAAGCATCCGATTGCAAAGCAAAAGATCAATTGAAGCTGTTAAATAGTACAGAATGCTGGCTCATTCGTGATGCGTCGCCAAAACGCACCGAGCATATCCACCCTATGATGGATATGCCAAGATGGATAAACTTAGATGGCTTTTAGGACTGAGACCATCTCAAGGGCAGTCATCGCGGCTTCATAGCCTTTATTGCCTGCTTTGGTGCCGGCGCGCTCGATGGTCTGCTCGATGTTCTCGGTGGTCAAGATGCCGTTAATGACAGGCTTGCCTAGGCTGAGTGCGACTTGGCTTAGACCTTTGGCAGACTCATTGGCGACGATGTCAAAATGCGGTGTTGCGCCACGGATGATGGCACCGAGTACGATGATGGCGTCGTATTTGTCCGACTCAGCCAGACGCTTGGCGGTGAGTGGTAGCTCAAATGCACCAGGCACACGCACCACATCGATGTTTTCGCCTTGCACACCGTGGCGTACTAGGGCGTCGATAGCACCTTCAACCAAGCTTTCAACCAAAAAGCCATTAAAACGACCAACAGCGATACCGATGCGTACAGCAGTGTTGTTGTCCAAAGCGCCTTCGATGTGCGTGATGGCGGCTTTTTGTGCAGTATAAGTTGTCATTGTCTTATCCTAATTTTAAAAATATATGAATGATTGTCATAGAGCTATTGTAGCATACATTGGCTGTGTTTTTAAGCGTCATTTTGCAACCTTTGATTGCAAAATTGCTCATGATTCAGCTGTCTGATTGGCGATAAAACTGGCTTAACTGACTTTATCATGCTTTATCATGCTTTTCGTGCTTTATCGTGGCTCAACCAATCGCATGGGAATGCCTTGGGCTGCCATAAATTCTTTGGCTTGACGGATGGTATAATCACCAAAATGAAAAATACTCGCTGCCAACACCGCATCAGCACCGCCTAGGGTGACACCGTCTGCCAAGTGCTGTAGATTGCCCACACCGCCCGATGCGATCACAGGAATATTGACACGATCAGAGATAGTGCGAGTCAGCTCAAGGTCATAGCCACGGCGTGTACCATCGCCATCCATACTGGTAACAAGCAGTTCGCCTGCACCGCGTTTGGTCATTTCTACTGCCCATTCGATGGCATCGATGCCTGTGGCTTTGCGTCCGCCATGAGTGAAAATTTCAAAGCCTGTGCTGCCATCAGGCTTAGTGACTCGCTTGGCATCGATAGAGACGACGATGCACTGATTGCCAAAACGAGCCGCGGCATCATTGACCAAATCAGGATTGGTGATGGCAGCAGAGTTGATGCCGACCTTGTCCGCACCGGCATTTAGTAGATTGCGAATGTCTTCGATTTTGCGTACGCCACCACCGACGGTCAGTGGAATGAAGATGGATTTGGCAATCAGCTCAACGGTATGATAAGTGGTGTCACGGCCATCGGAAGTGGCGGTGATGTCCAAAAAGGTGATTTCGTCGGCACCTTGGTCGTTGTAGCGTTTTGAGACTTCGACAGGATCGCCTGCATCTTTGATATCAACAAAATTCACGCCTTTGACGACGCGTCCATTTTCGACATCAAGGCAAGGGATCAGGCGTTTGGCAAGCATGGCGTATCCTATGGCAGATTATTGGGCAATGGTTGGCAGTAATTGGCGCTTATGCCAGAAATAATCACTGCTTAATCCTAAAATAACTTGGCAATTTTATCAAAAAATCATTAAAATATCAGCAAGTTTTTATTCTGGGTGATTTGCCCGATTTTGTGTCAATTGTAGGAAACCTTATGTCTGTTTATACCCATTTGTCCGAAGATGAATTTTTTGCGTTTTGTGGTCTGTTTGGCGTGAAATTCAAAAAAGCCATTCCCATCGTCCAAGGCGTGAAAAACTCCAACTGGTTTGTACAGACAGATGGCGACGAAGGCGATGATTTTTCTTATGTGTTCACCTTATACGAAGAGCGTGTGCCTGCTGATATCATGAAAATGGCCACCGTCATGCACGCCTTAAAGGATAAATTGCCGATTGCACCACCCTTGGTTAAGCTCACCGCCAAAGGCAATCAAATCGGTGAAGACTGTGTGATGCGTTATGAGAATAAAGCGATTTTGGTCGTGCCAAAATTAGCAGGTAGCCATCCAACCCAAACAGATACTGTGATGTGCTATGAAATGGGTAAGGCACTGGCGGTATTGCATGACACCTTGACCACGCTACAGCCTGCCGAAGACTATGGCGTGCCACTGTATGACTGGGCGAGAGTCAAAGAGCGTGAAACTGCCTTTATGCCGACCGATGAAGCGCGCCTGATGAACGACATTTGGACAGCGTATGCCAATTTGCCAAGCGATTTACCAAAAGGGCTTTGTCATCTGGATATGTTTACTGACAATACCTTGTGGGATTTTAGTGCCGAGATGCCACGCTTGACAGGCTTACTTGATTTTACTGAAGTGTCGGTGGAGCATTATTTGATGGATGTGGCAATCACCATCAACGATTTTTGTACCACTTGGGGCAATGCCACTGATGGTGAGAGCGTGAATTTTGATACCGCCAAGATGGATGCCTTTATCAAAGGCTATGAGAGTGTACGAGCATTGACAGCGGACGAAAAAACCGCACTGCCTGTGATGCTTGCCTATAGCGCGACCATCTTTTGGCTACTACGCCTCAATGTCATCTATTATAACCGTGAACAAGGGCGTACCGGCGATGACATTATGGTCAAAAATCCTGATTTGATGAAACGCTTGGCAAGCTATCATTGGGGGCGTGTCTAAGCAAGAATCAAGGATGATAAGTACGCCAAGATGGATGGATGATGATTGCACCGATTATAAATAGCTTAATCCCATTGGGTCTGTGTATTTTGACAGGCTTTGTGCTAAAGCATCAAGGGTTTTTGAGCGCTAAGACTTGGCAGCAGTTAGATAGGCTCAATTATTATTTGCTGTTCCCTGCGCTATTGTTCCTAAACTTAGCGACAGCGGACATGAATTTGGCGAAGTTTGCGCTGGCGTTGTCTGTGGTGCTGGCGGTGCTGCTGCTGGCGAGCATTGCGATTTTTGTGGCGCATCGAGTGTTTGACATTCATCCACAAAACATCGGTGTGTATATGCAAAGCGCCATCCGTTTTAATACCTATGTGGGGTTGGCGCTGATGGCATCACTGTTTGATGAGGCGGGCATGGTGATCTTTTCGCTGATCATTGCTTTGTTCATTCCGCCGATCAATGTGATCTCTGTCATTGCGCTGAGCCTACAGCATGGCTTTGATGCGCGGCTATTGCTGATGAATGTGCTGAAAAATCCGCTGATTGTGGTATGTGCATTGGCGCTTGCGTTCAATGCCTCATCGCTGACTTTGATGGCGGGCGTTGAGGGATTTTTTGGGCAATTGGCCTCAGCCAGCTTGCCTTTGGGTCTGTTGTGCATCGGTGCAGGGCTGCAATTTCGCCTAAAATCGAGCGAGCTTGGCATCATCATCGCCAACAGCCTGATCCGCCTGCTTTGCATGCCAGTGCTGGCCTATGCACTGTGTACGATGATGGGTGTGGTGGGCATTGAGCGACAGATCATCACGCTGTTTTTTGCGCTGCCGACCGCGCCAACTGCATTTTCATTGACCCAAGCGCTGGGCGGCAACCACCCATTGATGGCGAACATCATCAGTATGCAGACGCTGCTTGCGATGCTGACTTTGCCTGTGATTTTATGGCTAGTGCTATAATGTTTTGTTATTTAGAGATTGATTATGTGCCAACTATTAGGAATGAACTGTAACACACCCACTGACATCGGTTTTAGTTTTGCTGGCTTTCGGCAGCGTGGCGGATTGACCGACCATCACGAAGATGGGTTTGGGATTGCGTTTTTTGAGAAAACGGAGATGGGCGGCATCGGGCTGCGCCAATTTCATGATGATAAACCCAGCCATCAATCACCTGTGGCGGATTTGATCAATAACTATCCCATCCGTGCGATGAATGTCATTGCACACATCCGCAAAGCCACCACAGGCGGACACGGCCTTGCCAACATCCATCCGTTCGTGCGTGAGGTGTGGGGTGAGCAATGGGCATTTGCGCATAATGGGCAGATGACCGACAGTTTTGTCAAGCGTACCGAGCGACTGATGACCAACGGCAATGCTGAGCATTATGCGCCTGTGGGGACGACGGACAGCGAGCTGGCGTTTTGTTATCTACTAAACCGCCTAAAAGCCACCTTCAAAAGCCGTCCATCGGATGAGGCTTTGTTTACATTTTTGACCGCGCAATGTCGTTATCTGTCAGCCAATGGCTTGTTTAATTGCTTGATTTCTAATGGCGACTGGCAGCTGGGGTATGCTGGCAGCTTGTTGTTTTATTTGACGCGTAAAGCACCTTTTGGTGAGGCCAAGCTCTCCGATGGCGAGATGAGCATCAATTTTCAAGATGTCACCACCGAGAACGACAAAGTCACCATCATGACCACGATCCCTTTGACCAACAATGAATCTTGGCAGCAGTTTGCGGTCGATGAATGCTTGATATTCCAAGATGGTGATGTGGTATTTCGTGATACGCCAAGCAAAAAAACTTATCTAAGCATCGAAGAGGGCATCGCACTGGCGCGCTCAGTCGGGGCGAGTGTGTGATGGCATCCATAAGTTTTATTGATGCTTTTGTGACTATTGACCAATCACGCCCTTGGCTGACACCATTGTTGGCGATGCATCAGGCTTATCAGGTTGATGGCAAAGTGCCGTTGGCCGCATGGCTCAATGCGTATTTTGCCAAGGCAACTGTACCGCTAGTCAGCTGTACAGGGCGATCGCTTAGCTTTAGCGACCAAAGCGATTTGCCGCATGGCGTAGCATACGAACACCATATCGGAGAGACAGGCAACATCCCCACGAGGGATAATCTGCATGATTGGTTCGGTGCGTGCATTTGGGCGACTTATCCTAAGTCTAAAGCCATGCTCAATCATCACCATCTAAAGCACCTAAGCGATGACAACACCAACAACAAACGCAATCGTGTGCGTGATGCCATCACGGTGTTTGATGAAAATGGCATCATCTTGGCGGTGCGTGATGATGCGATTGGGATAACTATTGCCAAAAGTCTGTGTCAGTTTGATTGGGTAGGTTCGCTTGTCACCCCAAGGCAGTCTTGGTATCAGCCAGGTGCTGATAAGCAAACCGATATCCATGCTCAAGCATTTATCTTTGGGCACGCATTATTAGAACAACTGATCCACCCACGCAAAAATTTATGCGGTCATACGCTGATTATCCCTGTGGGTGGCTCGTTTTTTGAGATGTCATTTGCCGAACGCTTGTCGATATTAGATGAGCTTGTCGCACAAAAGCTCAACCATTGGCTATCCAATCCTACCGCTACACCAAGAGATTTGCAACCTTTGCCTGTGCTTGGCGTACCGTATTTTTGGGATGGTCAAGATGATGGCTTTTATCAGGATAAAAGTGTGTTTCGTGATGGACGCAGACAATGATGAAGATTGCCTTGTTTTTACATTTAATCGGTGCTAGTATTTGGGTGGGCGGACATCTATATTTGCTGATTCGCCTGATGCCAAGATTTGTCCGTGATCAAGATGTGGCAGGTTTTTTGAAGTTTGAAAAAAGCTACGAGCCACTTGGTATGACGGCATTGGCAGTGCAGGTACTGACGGGTCTGTATATGATGAATGCCATCGTACCTGCGGCAACTTGGCTGACACCGATGGGT
This sequence comes from Moraxella sp. RCAD0137, assembly GCF_002894025.1. NCBI lineage: Bacteria > Pseudomonadati > Pseudomonadota > Gammaproteobacteria > Moraxellales > Moraxellaceae > Moraxella > Moraxella sp. RCAD0137. The sequence continues at coordinate 33,731 of NZ_LTCC01000015.1, read as the reverse complement.
TATCTGACCGCTCTTATCCATGCCAAATTGACTTGGCTGCTGTTGACCATCATCACCGCACTGCACGCTCGATTTAGAGTGGTAGCTAAGCTTGAGCAGGGTAAATTTACCGATAACACCCTAAAGGTGATGGCAATTCATGTAGGTCTGATTTGTTTGTGGTCAATATGTTTTGTGGCGACAGGGATGGCATTTCACTTTTGACTGTACTTAGCTGATCACCTGACGCGTGATGCGCACTAAGCTGCGCCACAGATCACCATAAGGCGGCGCGACATAGACCACTGCAGCCAGTAGCGCATAAAGGCAAGTGTATTGTACAGGCTTTTTGCGTTCAAAAAGTTTAAACGCACTGCCAGCAGATTTTTTTAGGCGCAGGCCATAGACATTGACGCTATAAATCTCATCCAGCAGCAGGTGGATCATGGCGCCGATAAACAGCACCAAGCCAAACAGCCAGCTGACAAAGGCGGTGAGCTTTAGCCCATAAAACGCCCCGCAAGCCAAAAGCAGCCCAAACAGCGCCATATATGGCACAGAGTGTACCATGCCACGATGCACAGTCAGGCGGCTGAATGTCTCAAACAGCCCAAAACGCAGCAATAAAAATGCCACCAACCACAAAATCAAAGAATCGAGCACCAGCTGATCGGCGGTATAACGGTTGGCATATAAGATGGTGATGAGTGTCGATGTGATGAGCGAGAAGATTAGAAATCCTTGAGCGGCAGGGCGTGAATGCTCAAGGTCGATGTCAGGCAGCAGGCTGCCAAGCGTGCCAACGATGGCGCACAGCACCGCTGTTGTCAGACCATACAGTTCAAAATAATAACCAGCAGCAGCGATCACGATGCTGCCAGCAGCGCCGACGCTCAAGTGAGTGGTAAAATTTGCCATAATGCGCCATCCAACACAATCATCACAAACAAAAAAGCCAGTCTGATATAAGACTGGCGATTTGCTCTCTATAGAGAAGAATATTGGCATCCCATAGGGGATTCGAACCCCTGTTACCGCCGTGAAAGGGCGGTGTCCTAGGCCTCTAGACGAATGGGACGCAAGGTTCGTTATTTTTTTAATAAAAACTAAAAAATAACTGAATAGTTATAGAATGTAAGAAAATGCCTAGGTGCTTACATTCCTCATTAGCAATTTGGTGGAGCTAAGCGGAGTCGAACCGCTGACCCCTTGCATGCCATGCAAGTGCTCTACCAACTGAGCTATAGCCCCGTGCTAATGAGTGCGTATTATACAGTAATTTTTGGGAGCGTCAAGACTTTTTTTGCAAAAAATTTGCAGATTTGGCCATCGGCAGCCCGTGATTTGATTTTGTCTTTATCAAATCCAATCACTGATTATTCATCCGCTAAGAAATTTGGCAAAGATTTGTTCTTTTCTTCAAGCTTTTTGAGCTTTTTCTTGCCAAGACCGCCAAGCACTTCGGTAGCATGACGCAGGCGAGCCAGTGTCATATCTGCACCGATGACGAACATGGAGTTCATCACAGGCGTGCTCGATGTGCTACCTGCAATGGCAACAAAAAATGGCTGCATAAAGTCTTTGAGCTTAATCTCAAAATTCGCCGCTAAGCCTTTTAGTACCTTATAGATATTCTCTTCGCTCCACTCAGGTAGGCCCTCAAGCTGCCATGTGGCAAGGTATAAAATCTCAATGAGCTGATCAGTATCCAGTGATTTATGGGCGAAATCTTCGGCAGTGATGGCTGGCAAGTTTTGGAAATAAAAGCCTGCCCAGTTCACGGCATCAGACAGTAGATTGATGCGTGGCTGAATGGCTTTGGCGATGGCGGTGAGCTTGGCATCATCGCTTGCCCATGCTAGGATGGTATTTTTTAGATTTTCTACATCCATAGCGCGTAGGTATTCGCCGTTTAGCCAGTAGAGTTTTTCGATATCAAAGACAGGGCCACCCAGTGATACACGCTGGATATCAAAGCTTGCAATCAGCTCATCTAGGGTGAATTTTTCTTGATCATTCGGTAGGCTGTAACCCATGCGACCTAGGTAGTTCAGTAGAGCTTCAGGCAAGACGCCAGCATCACGGTAGTAGGTGATGGAAGTTGGGTTTTTGCGTTTTGACAGTTTGGATTTGTCAGGGTTACGCAGTAGCGGCATATGGCATAGCACAGGCATTTCCCAACCGAAATACTGGTATAGCAGTTGATGTTTTGGTGCTGATGGTAGCCATTCTTCACCACGCAATACATGGGTAATTTGCATCAAATGGTCATCGACGACATTGGCAAGATGGTAAGTTGGCAGTCCATCGGTCTTTAGCAAAACTTGCATATCGACCTGCTCCCAAGGGATAGTGACTTCGCCACGCAGCATATCATGAATGGTGCAGACACCTTCGCTTGGCACACGCATACGGATGACATAAGGCTTGCCTTGGGCGACTAGAGCGTCTGATTCTTCACGACTCAGGTTGGCATAGCGGCCGTCGTATTTGACCGGTAAGCCTTGTGCCATTTGTGCTTCACGCATGGCGTCTAGCTCTTCGGGTGTGCAAAAACAGCGGAATGCATGACCATCATCAAGTAGCTGCTGAGCATATTTTTTATAAATTTCACTACGCTCTGACTGACGATACGGTGCGTGCGGGCCGCCGACATCAGGGCCTTCTGACCAAGTCAAACCCATCCATTTTAGGGCGTTTAGGATCATCTGTTCAGATTGTGCGGTCGAGCGGACTTGGTCGGTGTCTTCGATACGCAGGATGAATTCACCGCCCATCGACTTGGCAAAGGCGAGATTGAATAAGGCGATATAAGCCGTGCCAACATGGGGAAAGCCTGTTGGACTAGGGGCGATACGAGTACGAACTGGACGAGTCATAATATTCTCAAAAAAATAAAATTTGGATAAAATCTGACTTATGATACCAAATTAGCACGATTTTTGGTAGCTGTCGATGTGATGATGGTGATGAATCGCCAAAGCTGTTTAAAATCAGTAACAAACGCATACAAAAAACCGCCACATTTTCCCCAAAAATACACCAATTACTGCTAAAATAGTAAGGTTATGGCTCCATAAGATTATTAAAGCATACTTGATTTATTTTAGATTTATTAAATTTGTAATTTTGTTAAATTATTTATGCTGATGATCGATAGCACTCAAGTGGTTCATAATCATTGCAAACTTAGCCATAACCCACTAAAACTAGCCAAAAACCTAAGCCAAAAAGGGGCGATATGTCAAGCCAAGCTGTAGCCGAATTTAGTCACACCACTGTCTTACTCGAAGAGACGGTGGCGATGGTGCTTGGCGTCAAGACGCTTGCCGATGTGCCAAAGCGGTCGGTATCGGGCGTCTATGTCGATGCGACCTTTGGGCGCGGTGGGCATAGCCGCTTGCTGCTGGAGTATCTGGCGGATGATGCTTGTCTTGTGGTGTTTGACAAAGACCCTGAAGCCATCGCTGTGGCACGGGACTTAGCACAGACAGATGCACGCATCAAAGTGGTGCATGATAGCTTTGCAAGTCTATCAGATAGCCTGATGGCACTGGGTATTGATAAGATTGATGGCTTGATGGCAGACCTTGGTGTGTCAAGCCCGCAGTTGGATGATGGCGCTCGTGGCTTTAGCTTTATGCGAGATGGGGCGGTGGATATGCGCATGGATACCACGCGTGGTGAGCCTGTGTCGGCGTGGCTTGCTCGTGTGTCTGCCGATGAGCTTGCTGATGTATTGTTTGAATATGGCGAAGAGCGCCATTCACGGCGTATCGCTCGAGCGATCAAGGCGATGGAAAATTATGACTCAACGCTGGCACTGGCAGAAGTTATCAAACAGGCACATCCAAACTGGCAAAAAGGCAAGCATCCTGCCACCCAAAGCTTTCAAGCGATGAGAATTTTTATCAATAATGAGCTTGGTGATGTCGATGATTTTCTAGAGCAGAGCATCAGGGTGCTAAAGGCAGGCGGTGAGCTTGCGGTGATCAGCTTTCATTCGCTTGAAGATCGCCGTATCAAGCAGTTTTTACAAAGACATAGTCGTGGCCAATACGAAGAAGATGCACATCTGCCGATACCGCCTGTGCGTCCCAAATACTTTGGTAAACCAAAGCGAGTCGCACCCAGCGATGCTGAAGTCAAAGCCAATCCCCGTGCGCGCAGTGCATGGCTGCGTGGCGCGACTCGTAGCGATGTGGCGTGGGTGGATGCCTAAGGTCGGCAGATCGGGCAGTACTTGGTAATATAAACTTAAGATCGATTAAAGATTGATACATTGGATTGAATGGATAGGCGGTAAGTGACATGAGCAATTCTCATCTGACAGCGAAGACGAGCAATGGCAGCATGATTTGGATGCTAAGAGCGGTGTTGGCGATTTTGGTGGTGATGATTTTTGCGACAGCGCTGGGCATCGTCACCCAAACTCAAACCCGTCATGAAACTTACATCGAGCTACAAAAACTTAGCCGTGAATTGAATCTATTAAAAATCGAAGAGCAGCGGCTGATGATTGAGCAACAGACATTCAGCGCCACCCCGCAAGTGGCCAGCCGTGCGGTGAGTGAGCTGGGCATGTTTTTCCCAAGTGCCGATAGCCGCCGAGTCATCACACCCAGTGCCAAACCTGCAACCGAGTCGAGCCAAACAAGTGAGTAAAGCATGAAGTCCCCAAAAAAACCAAAAACCAGCTCGGCCAAGGTCACGGCGCCTTTGCGTAACAACAAAAACAGCAAAAATTTCGGACTGTTCGGCAAAAAACGCAGCAAACAGGCTGGCGCCAATCTCACAGGCGGCAAGCAAGACGCATGGCGCTATGTCGCGGTATGGGCGGTGATGGGTCTGTTTTTTGCTGCCATCGTCGCGCGCGCGGCTTATTTGCAGATTTTTAATGCACAATTTTATATTGAAAAAGGCGATGATCTGATCACCAAAGAACAAATCGAGCCAGCGTATCGCGGTGTGATCACCGATCGCGCTGGCGCACCTTTGGCGGCCAATGCACCGCTTTATACGGTGTTCTTTGATCCTTATGCGTATGCCGAGGAGTATTATCGCTTGGTCAATGAAATGAACACCAGTAAAAGCGATGCCGCCAAGCAGCGCGCTTTAGAAAAACTCAAAGAAATGGATCTGGTGAAACTGGCAGGTGCGGCAAATTTCCCACTAGAAAAACTTGAAGCGGCAGTAAAAATCGATCCGCTGCTTGACACCTCAGACAGCCAAAAAGTCGCTGCAGCGCTGCCAAAGGGAGCAAGTTCGCGCCGCCTTGTGCTGCTCAACCGCGTCTCGCCAGAGGTGGCAAGTTCGGTGACGGATCTGGGGTTGTTTGCCATCGGTACCGAGCGTTCATTTCAGCGTTACTATCTACAAGCTGAGCCCAATGCGCAGATTTTGGGCTTTATGGCACGCTCCAGCAGCGGCGATGATGGCTACATCGGGCGTGCTGGCATCGAAGCCAAATATAATGAGCGTTTGGCAGGCAAAGATGGCTTGGTAATGATCTTGCGCGGCACTGGCAGACAGCCGATCCAAGAGATTAAGCAGGTCAAGCCACTGATCGAGGGTCAAGACATTCATCTGACCATCGATTCGCGCCTACAATATGTGCTGTATAAAGAGCTTGAGCAAGTCGGCCGCTTGCAGTCGGCGCGCTCAAGTTCGGGTATGGTCGTCGATGTAAAAACAGGCGAAGTCTTAGCGATGGGATCATGGCCATCCTTTAATTCTAATAATCTATCCGAACGAGATGGCGCCAATGAGCGCAACCGCCCTGTGCTGGATGTCTTTGAGCCAGGCTCGGTGATGAAGCCATTTACCGTCGCAGCTGCGCTAGAGTCGGGCAAATACAGCACCAGCTCAGTGATTGACACCAATCCAGGCAGCGTGTTGGTCGGTGGCTATACCATTCGAGATGGCGGTAATTATGGTGCCATCACCTTGGATAAGCTCATCCAAAAATCCAGTAATGTCGCCTCAACCAAAATCGCGCTAAATCTACCAGCCGATGCCATCGCCAACATGCAAAAAAAATTCGGCTTTGGCACCAAGACGGCGCTGGATTTTCCTGCCGAATCAGCAGGCAAGGTCGCCACGCCCAAAGAGCGTGAGCTGTCACGCCGTGCGACTTTGAGCTATGGCTACGGTCAGCAGGTGACCTTGGCGCAGCTGACCCAAGCTTATGCTGCACTTGGTAATCGCGGCCTAATGCAGCCATTGACTTTGGTCAAAGAGGATAATAAGCAAGAGCCAACACAAGTCATCAGTGCCGAACACGCTGAGTCGATCGTCGGTATGATGGAGTTGGTGACTGGCCCAGGCGGTACTGGTCAAGCGGCTGCCATCAATGGCTATCGAGTCGCTGGCAAGACAGGTACCTCGCGTCGTACCAATCCGCAGGGCGGCTACTATACCGATCAACATCGCACCATTTTTGTGGGTCTGGCACCTGCATCCAATCCTCGCTTTGCTGTGGCGATCTTGGTGGAAGATCCGCGTCGCCAGTCTTATGCTGGACAAGTCTCAGCGCCAGTGTTTCATAATGTGATGAAAGAAGCGCTGCGTCTTTATAATGTGCCTTATGATAAGTCGCTGCGTGTCGCGGCCAATGATTGATTTAATGTGATTAAGGAAAACTCACCCATGTCGCCAGTCAGCATCCGTCAAATCATCGAACAAGCCATCGCCAAAGACCACACGGTCGCCGCCTCAGTGGGGATGGCGACGCTTGGCGATTGGTTCGCCCCGATTTTATCGCACCAGATGGCCAATTTTTGTTTGGATAGTCGCAAAATTGGCGAGCAAGACGGCTTTGTTTTGCTGAAAAGCACAAGCCAAGACACTCAAGCAGCCATTGACAGTGCCAATCGCTATATCCAAGCCGTCAAAGATACCGCAAGCTTTATCATCACTGAGTTTGATGCAGATGTACTTGTGCTTGATGGCGTCTGCATTCCTGTGGTGAGCCTGCCAACCATCCGCACCATCTTGGGTGATTTGATCGCTGCTCGTTTTCAGCTTGATGGGTCTGTGCCGCTACCGGCTGTGATCGCAGTGACAGGCACTAATGGCAAAACGACCGTCAGTCAGCTGATTGCTCAGCTGTGCCAATTATCAGGTGTGCCGTCTGCCATCATGGGTACGGCAGGTAATGGGCGACTGGGTCAGCTGGTACAGTCAGCCAATACCACAGGTGATGTGCTGATGGTGCATGAGTTTTTGTACCAAATGGCAAAAGACGGCGTGAAGCTTGTCGCACTTGAAGCCAGCTCGCATGGACTTGATCAATATCGCTTGCAGGGCGTACCTGTAGCGGTCGCAGTTTATACCAATTTATCACATGATCATCTTGATTATCATCGTGATATGGATGACTATCGTGATGCCAAGGCAAAGCTGTTTGAACCAACGCTTTTCCCAACACTACAAGCAGGCGTCATCAATGCTGATGCTGAGTATCAGCTGTTTGGTGACACCAAATCGTACCCAGTATATCGCTATAGCCAAAAAGACAGCACGGCTGAGTATTATGCCAAGACAGTGCAGCCAAGCCTAGACGGTGTGGCGATCGATGTCAATACGGTGCATGGCGAGATGATGGTGCATAGTCCTCTTCTTGGTCTATTTAATGTCGATAATCTGATGGCAAGCATGGCGGCATTTTTGGCGTTGTATCCACAAAAGGCGGATGCCTTGCCGACTTATATTACCCAGCTTGTCGGTGCTCGTGGGCGAATGCAGCGAGCTGTCTCAAAGACTGGCTCGTTCATCGTCGATTATGCACATACGCCTGATGCGCTGGTACAAGTGCTCTCAAGCCTACGCAAGCACTGTGATGGCAAGCTGATTGCAGTATTCGGATGTGGTGGAGATCGTGACCGCACTAAGCGACCTTTGATGACACGAGCAGGACTTGATTTTGCTGATCATGTGATTTTGACAGCGGACAATCCCCGCTCCGAAGAGCCATCTGTCATCCTAAAAGATATGCAGCAGGGTCTGTCTTGTGAAGATCATTACAAAATTACCATCGAAGCCGACCGTAAAAAAGCGATAGAATTAGCGGTTCGCACAGCCTGTGCCAATGACATCGTGGTTATCGCAGGCAAAGGGCATGAGACTTATCAAGAAATCAAAGGCGTGCGTTATGACTTTGATGATATGGCGATTTTGGATGACTATTTGGCCAAGTATGGCAAATAATTTGAGTGTATTTAATTTTTAAAAGTTAAGGCGATATTATGACCGCTTCCACTGCCGATTTGCCAAGCTATATTTGGCAAGCAGACAATTTACAGCAAGCCACACAGGGGGTTTGGCACAAGCTTGATGGACAAGCAATCACTGCGACCGCCATCACCACTGATACCCGCAAAATCGGTGCGGGCGATGTGTTTTTGGCAATCAAAGGTGACCGATTTGATGCACATGACTTTGTCAAAACCGCCCAAGAAAATGGTGCAGTCGCACTGATTGTCGAGCGTGAAGTGGACTGTGATCTACCGCAGTTGATTGTCAAAGATACCAAGCTTGCCTTGGGGGATTTGGGTAAATATCGCCGTGATCAGCATCCTGATCTGACCGTCGTTGCCTTGACTGGCTCAAGTGGTAAGACGACGACCAAAGAGATGATTGGGGCGATTTTAAGCCAAATTGCGCCGACCTTGATGACGCGTGGCAATCTCAATAACGACCTTGGTGTACCCATGATGCTGCTTGAGCTTAGCGATGAGCATCGCTTTGCGGTGATGGAGTTGGGTGCTAATCACTTGGGCGAGATTGCTTATACTGCCAATTTGGTGCGTCCTGATGTCGCTGTCGTGCTCAATATCGGCACGGCGCATTTGGGTGAGTTCGGCGGTCGTGCCAATATCGCTCGTGCCAAAAGCGAGATCTATACCGCACTGCACGCCGATGGTGTGGCAGTGCTGCCTTTGTCTGACGAATTTTATCCGACTTTGGCGGATGAAGCTGCCAAATACACCGAGCAGGCATTAAGCTTTGGTGAACAATCTATCGCCATTGATGAAGCAGGACTGGACGATACAGATTGTCAAGCGCTCAAAGCAGAAGGCGTTGAAAGCGTGCTGATGATGGGCGATTTGTTTGCTGATGATGTTGAAAGTTTTGCAACGCATTGTACATTTACTCTAAATACCAATCTTGATGTGGATGATGTCGAAAGTCTGCCTGTGCATCTGCCTTTTATCGGTGAGCATAATGTTGCCAATGCACTGGCGGCAGCGGCAGCGACCTTTGCGTTGGGTGTGGATCTACAGACTATCGTCAGAGGGCTTGAGTCGGCAGTACCGCCAAAAGGTCGCTTGACCCGTATTAGCTTTGGCGAGCATAGCTTGATTGATGATACGTATAATGCCAATCCAACATCGATGATGGCAGCAGCTCGTGTGCTTGAAGCTGAAGAAAATACCAAGATTTTGGTACTTGGTGATATTTTTGAACTGGGTGATGCTGCCGATAGTGAGCATGCAAGCTTGGGTAAGGAGTTGGCAGTGCTTGGCATCGATCATGTATTGACCTTGGGAGTGCATATGGTACACACCGCTGATGCCATCAATGCCATCAAGCCGATTGCGACGCATTATCAGGATAAGACAGCTTTGCTGAAGGATTTGCAAGAATTACTAAACCAAAGTAAAGCCACCGTGCTATTTAAAGGCTCTCGTGGCATGGCAATGGAAACATTGATTAATGAGTTGACCACCGTCTAAGACTATAAGATACTTTAAGGAAAAATTATGCTTTATTGGTTATTGCAACAAACAGACATCGCCATCGGGTCATTGACCTTGCGAGCCCTGCTTGCGGTAATTACAGCATTGGTCATCGTAATCTTAGGCGGTAAGCCTGTGATTAATTATCTGCGTACGCTCAAATATGGTCAAGCGGTGCGTGATGATGGCCCAAAAACTCACCTTGCCAAACAAGGCACACCAACGATGGGTGGCGTGCTGATTTTGGTGGCGATTGGTATTGCGACCTTGGCTTGGGCGGATTTGTCCAATCCTTATGTGTGGATTTTGATGGTGGTGATGGTCATCTTTGGTGCAGTTGGCTGGGCAGATGATTGGCTAAAAATCAAGCACAAAAACCCACAGGGTCTGATCGCTCGCAAAAAATATTTTTGGCTGTCGGTCGGCTCGCTGTTCGCTGGCGGCTCGCTGTATTATATCGCCACACAGCAAGATGCAGCGACGATGATTGCCATGCAAGATATGCTGATTCCACTATTTAAAGATGTGGTCATTCCGTTTTCGGCGATTCCATTGGGATTGGGCTTTATCATTGCCACTTATTTTGTGTTGGCAGGCTCATCCAATGCGGTGAACTTGACTGATGGCTTGGATGGTCTGGTAATTTTGCCAGTGGTGATGGTTGCCGCAGGGCTTGGGGTGTTTGCTTATATCTCAGGGTCGGCCAACTATGCAGACTATATGCACGTACCGCACATCGCTTATAATGGTGAAGTCACCATCGTCTGTGCATCCATCATCGGTGCAGGTTTGGGATTTTTATGGTATAACGCAGCGCCTGCCGATGTCTTTATGGGTGATGTTGGGGCGTTATCATTGGGCGGTATGCTTGGCACGATTGCGGTGATGACTCGTCAAGAGCTTGCTTTTGCTATCATGGGCGGTATCTTTGTCGCTGAAGCGGTATCGGTGATTTTGCAGGTGGGTTCGTATCGCCTACGCAAAAAACGCATTTTCTTGATGGCACCACTGCATCATCATTTTGAAGAAATGGGTCTCAAAGAAACCAAAGTCGTCGCCCGATTCTACATCGTCTGTATTATCCTTGTGGTGCTTGGTTTGATGACATTAAAGCTACGCTGATTTAGATTGACTGTGATAACCCAACACCTGCTGTTGGGTTTATTTATGCATGCTTGATGGGCCTAAGTGCGCATTTGATGCCGATTTGCTGAAAATTTGTAAATTTTGATAAATATTTAAAACAAATGAGCGTGTTTTAAGAGATTTTGGGTTATAATATCGCGTTGACCTTGTCAATCGTGCCATATCGGCAACGAGATCAGCTGGCAGATTGGGCTGATCAGAGGGCAGGGCGACACAACTATCGTATCTGACAGGGATCATCACATGACAGCAAGCACATCAAAATATGTCATCGGCAACTGGAAACTCAATCCTGCAAGCTTGAATGAAGCCAAAGCGCTGGCAGCAGCTGTAAAAGCAGCTTTGGCGGATCAAACGCAGGTGAAGTTGGGCTGTGCGCCTGGATTTTTGCATTTGCCTGAAGTGGCGGCTGTGCTGGGCGATTGTGCTATTTGGGTCGGTGCGCAGGATATTTCTGCCAGTACTGGCGCGACAGGCGCATTCACAGGTGATGTGTCGGCCGCGCAGATCGTCGATGCAGGCGCGCGCTTTGTGATCTTGGGTCATTCTGAACGCCGCCAATACCAAGGCGAGGATAATCCAGTATTGGCCAAAAAAATCCAGCAAGCCATCGCTGCTGATTTGGTGGTGATACTGTGCGTTGGCGAAACCGAAAGTCAGTATAAATCTGGCGAAACGCTGTCAGTGTTAGAAGAGCAGCTGTCGGTATTGGATGGCTTGGGCGTGCCGCGCAGCCAATTGATCATCGCCTATGAGCCTGTATGGGCGATCGGCACAGGATTGACGCCAACGGTCGATGAGGTGGTGGCAGTGCATCGCCATATACGCGCGACGCTGGCGGATAAAGAGCTGCCAGAGGTCTGTGTGTTATATGGCGGCAGTGTCAATGCCGACAACGCTGCCGCTTTTGCTGAGGCGCCGGAGGTGGCTGGTGCCTTGGTTGGAGGTGCTTCTTTAAAAGCCGATGCCTTTGCTCAGATTGTGGCAGCCTTTGCATCGTGATTTTGATTTTTTTTGCGTATGAGTTTTAATTGAGAAGTTTATGCTTACAGTTCTTTTAGCCATTCATATCATCGTTGCCATCGTGATGGTGGGGTTTATTTTGATTCAGCATGGTAAAGGTGCCGACGCTGGTGCATCGTTTGGCTCAGGCGCGGCAGGTACGGTGTTTGGTGCGGCAGGTTCGGCGAACTTCTTGACGCGCACGACAGCGGTGCTGGCGGCGATCTTTTTTATGACCAGTCTTGCGCTGGCGCATTTCGCCCAAAAACAAGCCGAAGATCAGCTGCGCTTAGATGTACCCGTAGCCACAAGCCAAGCGCCTGCTGAGCCGAGCAACTGATTTGTCAAATTTGCTTGCACTGGGCGGTATTTTTAGGTAGAATACTCAGCAGTTTTGCGATCGTGGTGGAATTGGTAGACACGCCATCTTGAGGGGGTGGTGCTTCACGGCGTGAGGGTTCAAGTCCCTCCGATCGCACCAAATTTCCTACTGATGAAGTAGGTAAAATTTTTAAAATAATGCTTGACATTGGTAAATTTTACCGTATAATAAGCAGTCTAAATTGATGCGGGGTGGAGCAGTCTGGTAGCTCGTCGGGCTCATAACCCGAAGGTCGTTGGTTCAAATCCAGCCCCCGCTACCACTTTTTTAAATCCTAAATTTGTGTTTTGATGAATTTAGGTGGTTTATTGCTGCAATGGTAGCATAAGCTGTCGGCTGGTATAAAGATTGCCCACCAACGAGAAGTTTTGTGGGTTTTTTTGTATTTATCATTTGCCAAACTTGCACAAAGATTGTGCGCTTTATTTAGGAAACACAATTTAAATCATGAAACCATCGAGCAAAATTGCTGAATTGACTGAATTGATTGCCCCTGCGGTTGCCGCTTGCGGTGTGGATTTGTGGGGCATTGAGTTTATGCCACAAGGACGCAAATCGCTGTTGCGTATTTATATCGAAACCCTGCCGGAAGCTCGTGCCAATGGCGAACATGTGACCATCGAAGATTGCTCAGCGGTGAACCATCAAGTCTCAGGCGTCCTAGATGTCCATGACCCCATCGCTGGCGAATATGTGCTGGAAGTGTCAAGCCCAGGCTTTGATCGTCCGCTATTTAGCCGTGAGCAGGTCGCTGAATATGTCGGCGAGATTGTCAACTTACGCTTAATTCATGCCATCGGCACTGGTGATGCTAAGCGTCGTAAAGTCGTTGGTCGTTTGGTCGAAGTCGGCACAGACACGATGAAGGTGGTTACCGAAGATAAGCTTGAGTTTGATGTGGCATTTGACAGCGTCGATAAAGCACACTTGGTCTATGAAGACTAAATCGATTTAACCAATTTTATTAAGTTATTATTCATTAACCCAACCCAAAGGATCTGCAGATGAGTCGTGAAATTTTGACCGTAGTCGAGACCGTCAGTAACGAAAAAGGGCTAAATCCTGAAGATATTTTTGAAGCGATTGAGCAAGCGCTGGTCGTTTCTACCAAGAAAAAAGTCTATACCGAACAGCCAGAAGTGGCGATCCGTGTACATATCGACCGCAAAACTGGCGATTATGACACTTTCCGCTACTGGACAGTGGTGGCTGATGAAGATCATGAAATGCCAGCGTGCCAGCTTGCCATCAGTGACTTGGACGAAAACGAATACAAAATCGGCGATATCGTCGAAGAACAAATCGAATCGATCGAATTTGGTCGTATTGCAGCCACTCAAGCCAAGCAAGTCATTATCCAAAAGATTCGTGAAGCTGAGCGTGCATTGGTGGCGGATGCCTTTGAATCACGCTTGGGTGAGTTGGTGACTGGTGAAGTCAAAAAACAAAGCCGTGATGCGTATATCATCGATTTGGGCGAGGGCGGTGAAGGCTACTTGTCAAAAGATCAAACCCTGCCGCGCGAAAGCCTGCGCCCAAAAAGCCGTGTGACTGCGATTTTGTCTCAGGTGAATCGTGATGGCAGAAGTCCGCAGCTTGTGTTATCTCGCACCAACAAAGAGATGCTGATCGCTTTGATGCAAAAAGAAGTCCCTGAAATCAGCGAGCAGATCATCGAGATCCGTGATGTCGCGCGTCTGCCAGGTTTGCGCGCTAAGATTTCGGTTAAGACCAATGATCACCGCATCGATCCTGTGGGTGCGTGTATCGGCATGCGTGGCACGCGCATCCAAGCGGTGCAGCAAGAGCTTGATGGCGAGCGCATCGATGTCATCGTCTGGAACGAAGATCCAGCCCAGTACATCATCAGCGCGCTAGAGCCTGCCGATGTCAGCGGTCTGGTGCTTGACGAAGACACCAAGACAGCCGATGTGATTTTTGCGACCAATGATCAGTTGGCGCGTGCGATCGGCTCGCAAGGCCAAAATGTCCGCTTGGCATCTGAATTGACTGGCTATAAGCTGAACATGATTTTAGAATCAGAATATAACGAGCGCCAAGAGTCAGAAAACCAAGCTGTCATCGAGATGTTCTACGAGCGTCTGGAGGTTGATCGTGATTTGGCAGAAGTGCTGGCAGAGGCTGGCTTTAGTGACATCGAAACAGTGGCTTATGCGCCTGTTGAAGAGTTTTATGAGATTGATGGCCTTGATGATGAGACCATCGCTGCGATCCAAGCTCGTGCCAAAGAAGTCATCATCTCAGATGAATTGGCAAAACAACAAAACATCAAAGAGCCAAGCGCTGAACTGCTTGCTCTAGAAGACATGACGCCTGCGATCGCCTATAAATTGGCGGAGCGTGAGATCATTACTTTGGATGATTTGGCGGAACAAGCGGTATTTGATATCGAAGATATCGAAGGCCTAGATGCACAAAGCGCCGGCAAGCTGATCATGCAAGCTCGCCAATCATGGTTCGAGTAATCGTGGGCGCTGCAGTCGTGGACGCACCACAATGAGTGCGCCGCTGATCAAATAATTTTGCCAAGCCTTGAGGTTTGGCATACAATACATAAAGTGGCGTTTGGCAGCGATGTCAAACCCACTTGCCAAACCAAAAAATTAGGTGATATGAATGGCAAAAACAGTCAAAGAACTTGCACAACTTTCAAAAACAACCCCCGAAACCATCTTAAAACAATTAAGCGATGCTGGTTTGCCAGCGCGTGGTGAAAACGACAGCGTCTCTGATATTGAACAAGAAAAACTGGTGGCCTTTTTAAAACAAAGCCACGGCGAAACTCCCAAATCTCGCATCAGCCTAAAATCAAAAACCACTTCAACCGCTCAGGTCACTGGCACATCAGGTAAAGCCAAGACAGTCAATGTCGTGCGCACCAAAAAAGTGGTGTACGAAAAACCTGATCCAGCCAAAATTGAAGCTGAAATCGCGGCTAAGGCGCGTGCAGCCGAAGAAGCTCGCCTAAAAGAAGCTGAAGCCAAGCAAGCCGCTGAGCGCAGCAAAAAAGAAGCGGCTGAGCGTCAAGCAGCGACTTTGGCAGCGATGCGAGCCAGCAGCGCACCCACTGAAAAGTCTGATAATACCAGCAGCGTTGTGGTCAAAAAAGCCAAAAAAGATGATGCTGTAGAAGCGCCAAAAGCAGACAACAAAGCTGATAAGAAAAAACCAGTCAAACCGGTCAAGCAAGAATCAGCCGAAGACAAAGCGGCTCGTGAAGCGCGTGAGGCCGAAGAAGAGCGCCTACGCCAGATGGAGGCCGAAACTCGCCGTAAAGCGGCCGAAGAAGCCCAAAAGCGTACCCTTGAGCAGATGAAACAGATGGCCTCGCGCTATAGCGACACTGATGACAATGCAAGCAGCACCATCGTGCGCACCAAAGATGATGCACCGCTGGCAGATGGCTTGGTGGGCGCGGCACTTGAAGAGTCGTTCGAAAAAGAGCGCCGTGAAATTAAGCGTGGCGCCACAGGCACAGCGGGCAAAGGTGCCAAAAAAGGCCGTAAAGGTCAGCAAGAAGAGCGTGAAATCAAAACGCGTTCAAAGGGCCTGAAGTCATCACAAGCCAACAAGCATAAGTTTGAAATGCCTGTCGAAAAAATCGTCCACAATGTCGAGGTGGGTGAGAGCATCGTCCTGTCTGATTTGGCTCAAAAAATGGCCGTCAAAGTGCGTGAAGTCATCAAAGCCTTGATGAAGATGGGTGAGATGGTGCGTGAATCTGATACCATCGATCAGATGACGGCGGCATTGGTGATCGAAGAATTTGGCCATAACTTTATCCCAGTCAGCGACACACAGCTTGAAGATGATTTACAAGTGGCAGTCGATGAAAAATCGGGCAATGTCCAAACTCGTCCACCGGTTGTGACCATCATGGGCCATGTTGACCACGGTAAAACATCACTACTGGATAAGATTCGTGCGACCAAGGTGGCATCTGGCGAAGCAGGTGGCATCACTCAGCACATCGGTGCCTACCATGTGACGACAGATCGTGGCGTGATTACTTTCCTTGACACCCCAGGCCATGCTGCCTTTACAGCAATGCGTTCTCGTGGTGCGCAGGCGACTGATATCGTTGTCCTAGTGGTTGCAGCCGATGACGGCATGATGCCACAAACTGAAGAAGCAATTGACCATGCGCGTGCAGCAGGTACGCCGCTGATTGTCGCTATTAACAAAATGGACAAAGACACTGCCGATCCTGATCGCGTCATCAATGAGCTGTCTGTCAAAGAAGTCATCCCTGAAGAGTGGGGCGGTGATACCCCGATGGTCAAAGTTTCTGCCAAATCAGGCATGGGTATTGATGAGCTGCTAGAAGTCATCAGTATCCAAGCAGAATTGATGGAGCTAGAAGCACCTGTTGATGGTGCTGCCCAAGGTGTGGTGATTGAGTCTCGCTTGGACAAAGGTCGTGGTGCAGTCGCAAGTCTATTGGTCAAAAAAGGTACATTGAACCAAGGCGATTTGGTCTTGGCGGGTGAATACTACGGCAAAGTGCGTGCGATGACTGATGAGAATGGTCAGCGTATCAAATCAGCTGGCCCATCGATTCCTGTTGAGATTCTAGGCTTGCCTGAAGCGCCGGCAGCAGGTAGCGAATTCTTGGTTGTCTCAGATGAGAAAAAAGCCCGTGAAGTGGCTGATTTCCGTGCCGCTCGTGAGCGTGATCGCATCCTTGAGCGTCAAAACAAGATGCGCCTAGACACGCTATTTGACAGCATGGGTAGCGCAGAAGTCGCCACCTTGAACATCATCTTGAAGACCGATGTGCGTGGCTCGCTAGAAGCATTGCTTGGTGCGCTTGATGAGCTATCGACTGATGAAGTCAAAGTGCGCGTCATCAGCTCTGGTGTCGGCGCGATTACCGAATCTGATGTCATCTTGGCAGAATCCTCAGAAGCGGTACTGCTAGGCTTTAATGTGCGTGCTGACAACCAAGGCAAGCGCAAGGCAGACGAAGCAGGTCTAGATATCCGTTACTACAGCGTCATCTATGGCTTGATCGATGATGTCAAAGCGGCGATGAGCGGTATGCTTGCCCCTGAACATCGTGAGAAGATCTTGGGTATCGCTGAAGTGCGTGAAGTCTTCCGCTCAAGCAAATTCGGTGCAGCAGCAGGCTGTATGGTTCTTGAAGGTACCATCCATCGCAACAAGCCAATCCGCGTTCTGCGTGATGACAAGGTCATCTTCACAGGTCAGCTGCAGTCACTGCGTCGCTACAAAGACGATGTCAATGAAGTCAAAGCTGGCATGGAATGTGGTCTTGCCGTCAAAGGCTATGAGGTCGCTGCAGGCGATAAGATCGAAGTCTTTGAGATCCACGAGGTCAAGCGCGAGCTGTGATAGCCAGATAGCAAACGCCCCAAAAGTCACTGTGCTTTTGGGGCGTTTTATTGGATGACTGATCCAGCGATTAATCATTTGGATGGTTGGCTGGGTCGGCATGCACCAGCAGATCCGCGCCTTCTTGGATGTCCAAAACTTCTTTTTGAAGTTCGGCGGTGAGGGTGTGTTCTTGTGTGGTGGTGTGAGTCTGTAAATTGATGCGTTCGATGGCGTGCGTAGTCTTATGCACTGAGGCCGTCTCGCGCGATAATAAGATCTCAATCGGTGCCTCTTGGCTGACTGTGATCAGCTCACCATTGAGCTGGATTTCGGCGCTGGTGCTTGACGGCGCATCGATCACTGGGATTTGTTCATCGATGGGCAGTGAGTCTAACGGTTGATAGTCGATCACCAAATATTCTTCTGCCAGCGTGACAGGTACATGAACAGTACGCATACGGGTTTGTTTGGATAGTACCACCTTGCCCTTATGAATGCGATGTTTTTGGACTTCTGCGCGCTCTTCAAGTAGCTCAAGCGTTTGCACATTTTGATCGGTTGTTTTCATGATTGTCCTTAATGGCTAAGCCAACAGATGCCATCGTCGAGGCGAAGACAGATGCCCCATCGGTGCCATCAAATTTAGCATTGAATTATCTAATAAGTTCAAAAAAAGTCAGAGTAAAAACCCTGACTTTTTGATGTCTGTGATCAATCACAGGCCGCGAGCGCGACGCACTTCATCAGCGGTGATGCCATCATAAGTGACGATATTGCCATCTTTATCTACGACATTACCCAAATCATCGACATTCAGCTCTTCGCGCTGGATGGTCTCTAGGATGGTCTCGGTGCGCGTCTCAGTGGTTTTGCCCAGTGAGATTTCTTCAGTCACATAGGTTTGTTTGGTGACATTGGCACGCTCCGCCTCCAGCTCGACGCTGATGGTGTCAGCGCCCAAATCATCACCGATGCGACGATCGGTAGGACGATCCACAGCAGTACGCTCAATGTGCGCATGCTCTTCTTGCAGATCCACTTCAACGCGGCGATCTTCAGTGACCACATGCTTGCCGACGCTCACCACACCAGAAACGATACGATCTTTATTGACGGTCAAACGCTCTTCAAGTAGCTCCAAGGTATTTGGTGCGGTGTAATGCGTTTCGTTTAAATCCAAGCGGCTGTCAGCTGGCAGCGTATCTGCGGCATAAAATGCGCGATCTTTGTCAAATTGCTCTTGATAGCTGTAGCTGTAATCTGGGTCATACGGCTCCATCGCCTCGACCTGATCTTTGGTCAAGCCATCAAAATAGACGTCATCACCGACGATGCGTGACAGCCCTGCTGGTACCAGCACTTCTTTTGAGAAGAACCAACCGCCGGCATCCACCACCAAGTAGCGTACTTTACCAGTTTCGTCTTCTACCAATACATCTTGGACTTTACCAATCTTTTCTTCCCCTAAGCCATAGGCCGTGCTGCCGATGGGATTGTAATAACCATCACCCAAAACTTCACGATGGTTGGCTTCAATGTCATACAAACGAACTAGCTTACTCATAATGTCTTCCTTATATATTGATCATTTAATCAGCAATGATTCACTCATTGCGCTTGGACATCGGTTGATGGAGTTTGATGTCTTCTGGATAAGGCAGCAGTTTAAAGCGCTTTACCCAAAGTTGGCAATCGACAACTTCATGCTGTCTATGCTTCCTTGGTTTTTAGTATAGGCAGTTTAAAATTTGAAAAATAGGCGTTTTTTGTCAAAAAATGATGGTTTGGCGATGATAATTTACAAATCAAAGTAAATGAATGTAATATTAAGTAAGTTATCTTAATGCTGTGGCTGCGCTGTTAAAAGATGTTAGCTGTGCGATTTTCTCATGAAATTTTCATAAAAATGACATGATTTTATGCTATTTGCCCTGTATTGCTCTGCAAATACCCCCTGATATTTAAATTAAAAAGGCAGATAATTGGTTTCATCGCCAAAATAAGCTATACTGGTCGACAAACATCAGTGTATTATTTTATTATCAAAAAGAGAGACAGTATGAGCCAACGCTTACAACGACTTGCTGATCAAATTCAGCGCACCCTTGCCACCTTGATTCGTGATGAGATTAATGATCCGCGCTTGACGGGATTTGTGACCATCTCAAGCGTCAAGGTCAGCCCTGATTTGGGCTATGCCGATGTGTATGTGACCATTCTTGAGCCACACAATGACACAGGCATGAATATCGATAGCCACCGTGAGAGCGTCGCGATTTTGAACCGTGCGTCGGGATTTTTGCGCACCGAATTATCACACACGATGAAAACTCGCACCACGCCACGCCTAAGATTTCATTATGATGAGGTGACAGCACATGGCAATCACATGATGGATTTGGTCAATCAAGCAATGAAAAAGACGCACGAGAGCGAAAAGCATTATGACGATGAGACGGCAGAGTGAGCGATGACCAAAACCGTCATTTCAGGCATTTTACTACTGGATAAATCACAAGGCATCAGCTCGCATTCGGCATTGGCAAAAGCCAAATTTTTGTTCAAATCAGATAGCCAAGATTCTAAAAAAGCAGGACATACAGGCACGCTTGATCCGATGGCAACAGGGCTGTTGCCTTTGGTGTTTGGCGAAGCGACCAAATTTGCCCAATATGGACTCGATGCGGATAAGGGCTATACGGCGACCATTCGCCTAGGTGTGGCGACTGATTCGGGCGATGCTGATGGGCAAATGATTGATACCAAAGCTGTGCCAAGCTTTGATCAAGCGATGCTTGATGCCATCGCAGATAACATGACTGGGGTGCAAAGCCAAATCCCACCAATGTATTCAGCACTCAAAAAAGACGGCAAAAAACTTTATGAATATGCCCGAGACGGCATTGAGATTGAGCGTGCGCCACGAGCCATCACCATTCATGCGATGAGCCTAACCAAAATCAGTGATGATACTGTGCAGCTTGATGTCACTTGCTCAAAAGGCACTTATGTGCGTGTGCTGGGCGAAGACATCGCCAAACAGCTTGGCACAGTTGGGCATCTGACACGGCTACATCGCACGATGACGGGCGGTTTTGGTATTGAGGATGCCATCACGATCGATGCGCTTGAAACACTGCCGATGAGCGAGCGACTTGGCAGACTACTACCAATCGATGCCATGCTGACACATCTGCCGACTTTGGCGGTGAGTGATGATGAAGCATCACGGCTAAAGCTTGGTCAACGGCTCAATGTCAAAGACCGAGTGATGGCATTGCCTGCCTTTGATGAGACTTGCTTGGTGCGTCTGTATCATTGCGCTGACTTTATCGGGCTTGGTGAAGTGGCGGTGACAGGTAGGCTGCAGCCGAAGAAACTTGTGGCTTAGCTTTATCCAATCCATACAGACCCATCGAATCTTTTTCGGTGGGTTTATTTGTACAATTTCCCAGCAAATGTTACAAAATTTTTCAAGAAACCCATCAAATGCCACCGTCAAGCGCTTGCCAGTGATACACTTTAGTCGTACAATGAAACACATCAGCAACCCCTGCAATAACAAGGTGATAAAATGAAAAAACTTTCTGTACTAGCTTTGGCGATGATGACAGCGACCGCAGCGAACGCATCGATTTATGATACCCCTGCCAATCAAGGTCAATGGTACTGGCAAGCGGACATCGGCTATTCAGAGCTGGACTTTGATTTTGGCGATACCAATCGCACCGAAGATGGTGTCGGCGCTCGTATTAGCATCGGTAAGGACAAAGGCAGCTATCGCTATGCTTATGATTACAGCTATTTTGGTAATGCCGAAGATAACTACTACTATCGTGATGGCACGGCCTATATCCATGATGAGTACAATGTCTATGCGCACTCAATCGGTGCCAGCGCCTTTTATGACTTTAAGAACACAAGCAAGCTAACCCCTTATGTTGGCGCCCGTGTCGGTGTCAATTTCCTAAGTGATGATCTGCGCCGCTGTGTGTCATTATACGGCTATGGCGGTGAATTTTGTGGCTATAGCGAAGATACCAACACCGACACTCGTGTCGGCATCGGCGGCATCGTGGGTGTCAGCTATCAAGCAACGCCTGCGGTTGCGGTCAATGTCAGCGGCGAATACAACTATCTGGGCAAAGTTGGCGATACCAAAATCGACCAAACTGGTGCCAATATCGGCGTGCGTATGAATTTTTAATTGGTTGTCCAAGCTTTAAACCCATCAATTCGTTGATGGGTTTTTTGCCAAAAATAACAAAATCAGCTGACATCAGCTTAAAAATCTGTTATAATCTGCGTTTAAGTGCCATTAGGCTTAGGCAGGCTTTAGCAATGCAATGCTTGCCCGAATCTCACCGCATTGCTTATTAGGAAATTGTTATGCTAACGAATCAAGATCGTATCGACATCATCGCTAAATACAAGCGCGCTGAAAATGACACTGGTAGCCCAGAAGTGCAAGTTGCACTACTAACTGCTCGCATCAACGACCTACAAGACCACTTCAAAACTCACAAAGCTGACCATCACAGCCGTCGTGGTCTAATCCGTATGGTTAACCAACGCCGTAAGCTACTTGACTACCTAAAAGGTAAAGACCTTAATCGCTATACCGACCTAATCGGTTCACTAGGTCTGCGTCGTTAATTCGCCCGATGGCGACAGGTAAGTCCTGTTTACGATAATAAAAACGGCGTGCTTTTTGCGTGCCGTTTTTTCGTTAATTTTCAGCAAAATTTGGCAAGTATTTAGAACTCTAAGGCATGGCACAAGTTGGCTTTCCAATCGGTGTAATGGCTTAGGGCTTTAGATATTGCCAAAGTTCATTAATTAGGAAAAGTTTATGTTTAATACCATTCGTCAAGAATTCCAATATGGCAACCAACAAGTTGTCCTAGAAACTGGCCGTATCGCACGCCAAGCCAATTCAGTGCTTGTGCATATGGGCGGCGTGTCTGTACTGGTTGCTGTGGTGGTTCGCCCAGAAGCTGTTGCTGGTCAAAATTTCTTCCCATTGACCGTCAATTATCAAGAAAAAATGTACGCATCGGGCAAAATCCCAGGTGGCTATGGCAAGCGTGAAGGCCGTGCCAGCGAGTTTGAGACGCTGACATCTCGTTTGATCGACCGTCCAATCCGCCCACTATTCCCAGAAGGCTACTACAACGAAATCCAAATCACCGCCACCACCATCTCGTCAGACAAGACCCAAGATGCAGATATCGCAGCGATGATTGGTGCATCAGCGGCATTGGCAATTTCACCTGCGCCATTTAATGGCCCAATCGGTGCCGCTCGTGTCGGCTTTATCAATGGTGAATATGTCCTAAACCCAAATCTGGCTCAGATGAAGCAAAGCGATCTTGATTTGGTTGTTGCTGGTACCAAATCGGCCGTTTTGATGGTTGAATCTGAAGCGCGTGAACTGTCAGAAGATCAAATGCTGGGCGCAGTACTGTATGGCCATGCACAACAACAAATCGTGATTGATAACATCAATGCCTTTGCTGCAGCTGTTGGCAATGCCAAGCAAGAGTTTGTCGCCCCTGCGATCAACGAAGAATTAAACAATGCCCTAAAAGCAGGCTTTACTGATAAAGTGAGCGAAGCTTATACCATCACCGTCAAGCAAGATCGCTATGCTCGCCTAGACGAAATCAAAAACGAAGCCATCGAAGCATTGGCAGGTGACGCTGAGAGCGAAGGTTATGCTGAGCGTGTTGATGACATCAAAGCATTGTTCGAAGAGCTAAAATACCGCACCGTGCGTGACAACATTCTATCAGGCAAACCGCGTATCGACGGCCGTGACCTTGAGACTGTGCGTGCATTGGATATCCAAGTGGGCGTGTTGCCTTATACACACGGCTCAGCACTGTTCACCCGTGGTGAGACCCAGGCTTTGGTCGTGACCACGCTGGGTACCAGCCGTGATGTAAACTTGGTAGATACTTTGGCAGGCACCAAGCAAGACCACTTCATGCTACACTACAACTTCCCACATTTCTCAGTGGGTGAGACAGGTCGTGAAGGCGCACCAAAACGCCGTGAGATTGGTCATGGTCGCCTAGCTCGCCGTGGTGTCCAAGCCATGCTACCAGCCGCTGATCGCTTCCCTTACACCATCCGTGTGGTATCAGAAATCACCGAATCAAACGGTTCATCATCAATGGCATCTGTGTGTGGTGCATCACTATCATTGATGGATGCAGGCGTACCGCTAAAAGCACCTGTGGCAGGTATTGCGATGGGTCTGGTCAAAGAAGGCGAGCGTTTTGCCGTACTATCAGACATCCTAGGTGATGAAGATCATCTTGGTGATATGGACTTTAAAGTGGCAGGTACGACCGAAGGTATCACAGCGCTTCAGATGGATATCAAAATCGAAGGCATCACTGCTGACATCATGGAGCAAGCGCTCAAGCAAGCACACGCTGGCCGTATCCATATCCTAAAAGCGATGAATGAAGTGATCTCATCAAGTCGTACCGAGATCAATGCACACGCACCAAACTATGCAACCATCAACATCAACCCAGAAAAAATCCGTGATGTGATTGGTAAAGGTGGTGCGACCATCCGCCAGTTGACCGAAGACACGGGTGCGACCATCGACATCGAAGATAACGGCACCATCCGCATCTTTGGTATGGATAAGGCATCGACTCGTGCTGCCATCGCCCAAATCGAAGCCATCACCGCTGAAGTTGAAGTCGGTACGACCTATGAAGGCACTGTGGCTCGCATCGTTGATTTTGGTGCATTTGTGACCATCCTACCAGGTACTGACGGTTTGGTACACATCAGCCAAATCTCTGATGAGCGTGTTGAGAATGTCGCTGACTACCTAAAAGAGGGTCAAGTGGTCAAAGTCCAAGTCCAAGACATCGACAACCGTGGCCGTATCAAGCTGACCATGAAAGGCATTGAGCAATAATTCTTTGCTAATCTTAATCAAAAAAACCGCTTTATCGTCGTGATAAAGCGGTTTTTATTGACTTGGTGTTTATAAAACCAATCAACCGCCCCGATGATAAGGGTGGTTATTGATAATACTCATCGCACGGTACAGCTGCTCCATCAAAATCACCCGCACCAAAGGATGTGGCAGAGTCAGATCAGACATCGACCACTTAAAATCCGCCGCTTGTAGCACATCATCAGCGACACCGTCAGCACCACCAATGACCAAGGCAATATCGGCACCATCTTGCATGGCAACAGAGAGCTTATCGGCAAGCTTTTCGGTGGAGAGCATTTTGCCTTTGACTTCCAAGAGCCATAGTAGTTCTTTGGGCTGCTTGGCGTTTAAGATGGTGGCAGCTTCCACCGCTTTGTATTTTTCAATCTCGGCAGGCGATGGGTTTTTGCTGCGTTTGGCAGGTGGCAGTTCAACAAGTTCAACGCTCATCATCGGCTGAATGCGTTTGAAGTACTCTTCAAAGCCAGTCTGCACCCAGTTTGGCATCTTATGCCCGACACTTAAAATTCGTAATTTCATCATCAATTTCCCAAAAATTTGCCAACAGTTTACCCAATTTTCCCCAAAAATTCACCGAAAAAATCATCAATCTATGGCGAAAATGACAAAACTTTGTTATGCTACAATGTGAGCATTGCTGCATGGATGCCATGAGTGATGGGCTGGTGCAGCTGTAAGTAATGCCTGTAATATAATCAATGAGGATAAAAAAATGACACACGATCCTCGCTTGGATGATAGCGAATATGTGTATGCCGGATTTTGGGTGCGACTGGGTGCGTATGTTGTCGATTCTTTGATCGCCATGGTACTGCTCGCGCCGTTTTATTATTTTGAATATCAGCGCTGGGCGGATGTGCCGATTGAGCAGATGCCTACTTATACCGTGACTGATTTTGTGCTGACTGTGGTCATTGTGCTATTGGTGGTTTGGCTTTGGGTCAAAAAGGGTGCTACCCCTGGCAAGATGCTGTTTGGTTTACAGATTCGCGATCTTAAGACGGGTCAGTTTATCAGTACTCCAAAGGCCTTACTGCGTTATTTGGTGGGCTACACCATCTCGGCCTTGGTGCTGTGTCTGGGCTTTATTTGGATCGCTTTTGATAAGCGCAAACAAGGCTGGCATGATAAGATCGCTGGCACAGTGGTGGTCAAGCGTATCCGCTGATGGTGCAGTCTGCCAAGAGTGCCAAAACTGCCAAGCGACGGCAGGGCGATGCTTTTGAGCGTCAAGCGGTTGAGGTATTGCTTGAGCAGGGCTACCAGATTGTGGCGACCAATTATACAGCACCCAAGCTTGGCGAGATTGATATTATCGCCACTTGCCAAGTGCTTGAGCGTGGTGTGCTTGTGCCATGCGTGGTGTTCGCCGAGGTGCGTAGTCGCAAGGCGTCGGATTTTGGCACTGCGATTGATAGTATTACCCCTGCCAAGCAAGCCAAAATCTATCGTACTGCTGAGCATTTTTTGGCGAAGCATGAGAGTTATGCCAAGATGGCGACGCGCTTTGATGTGATTGCCTTTGATATCCATCAAGATGGCACAGTCACGCAAGATTGGCTGATATCAGCGTTTTGATTTAGTTTTAAAGTTTATAGTCTTTGATAAATGGGAAAGTTGTTATGAAAAAAGTATTTGCCGTATCGATGATTGCTGTGATGAGCATGGGTTTGGCTGCATGTGCCACCAGCGGTGCTGACAGCGTCGGCGCTGATGCGATGGGTCGCACGATCCCTGAGCGCATCAGTGACAGCAGCATTGAGCTGACTGCACGCCGCAACCTTGCCACCATCCCTGGCATCAGCGAGAATAATGTACGCATCGCCATCGACAGCTATCGTCGCGAGGTGCTGTTGACTGGTGAAGTGCCATCTGAACAAATCAAAGTCGAGATCGGCCGCACCATCGAATCGATGAAAGATGTCAATAAGGTATTTAATTACCTGATCGTCACCGAGACCCCAAAAAGCCAAAGCCATACGGTGCACGAAAACTATCTGCGCTCAAAAATCAATGCGCGCCTACTCACCAATCGCGACATCAAATCCTCACAATACAAAGTCATCGTCCGCGACCGCACCGCCTATGTGATGGGCTATCTGACCCCAGAGCAGCAGACTTATATCTTAGATGCCATCCAAGCCACACCAGGCATGGCGATGGCAGTGACATTGACGACTTTGGTCAGCGACAGTGAGGCGGCAGCGCTACCTGAAGCAGTGGACAGTGCTGTCCCTAGCGACCCATACGGTGGCGTGGCTTCGCAGCCAGATGTGGCCGAGGGCGACTATGCGCTGCAAGAAATCTATCTGCCTGAGGCGAACAATGCTGCACCGCTAAATAGCGCGCCTGTATTTGAGGTGGCTCAGTAAATTTGGGCAGACGGCACTGGCGTTCGTTTGTCAATGTCGTCTAACATCCTAGAAAAGCCGATACAAATTGCTGCCATTTTGGCGACATTTTGATGATACATTTTGCTATAATAACAGACCGATAATTTTTAGCGATCTAAGGTCGCGACACTGATGAGAATAAATACATGAATGCACAAGCCTTAATCGAGCTACTTCGCCCACACTTTGCTGATGCACATATCGATGCGGTCAATGAAGGCAATAAATTTGAGCTACTTATCGTGGATAATGCCTTTGAAGGCAAGCGATTGGTGGCTCGTCAGCAGATGATTTTTGCTTTGGTCAATGAACATATCCAAAGCGGTGCGATGCACGCCTTGACCATCCATGCATTGACTCCTGCTGAGTATGATGCCCGTAAAGCTTAATTGATTGATAAGAGAAATTCTATGGATAAATTTAAAATCACAGGCAAAAGCCGTATCGCAGGTGAAGTTGCTATTTCTGGCTCAAAAAATGCCGCCTTGCCACTATTGGCAGCGATGCTATTGCCAAATGATGAAACCGTACTGCACAATGTACCAACGCTCAAAGACACCGAAACTTTGGTGAAACTGATTGCAGGTACAGGCGTCAACATCAAAAAAGAAGGCAATACCGTCTTGGCTGATGCTCGCACGGTGACTGACTATTATGCACCGTATGAGCTTGTGCGTACGATGCGTGCATCGATTTTGGTGCTTGGCCCATTGCTTGCGCGCTTTGGTGAAGCTGAAGTGTCTCTACCGGGCGGCTGCTCGATTGGCTCTCGCCCTGTGGATCAGCACCTAAAAGCCTTTGAAGCGCTAGGCGCGACCATCACGGTTGAGAACGGCTATGTCAAAGCCAAAGCCCCTGCAGGTGGCCGTCTGATTGGCTGTGATTTCAGCTTTGATATGGTGACAGTTGGCGGTACTGAGAATGTCATCATGGCAGCGGCACTTGCTCGTGGCACCACTCGCCTAGAAAATTGTGCAACAGAGCCCGAAGTGGTGGATCTTGCCAATATGCTGGTGGCGATGGGTGCGAAGATCAGCGGTATCGGCACGACGACGATGATCATCGAGGGCGTGGATAGTCTGCATGGCTGTGAGTACAGCGTCATCGCTGACCGTATCGAGACAGGCTCATACCTAGCTGGTGCATTGATGAGCGAGGGTGATGTACTGACCAAGAATACATCGGCAGAATTTTTGCACCCAGTGCTCAAGAAATTTGAAGCGATGGGCGCAGTCATCACGACAGGTGATGACTGGATTCGTGCGGTAATGAAAGGCCGCCCAAAGGCGGTGGATATCCGCACTCAAGTACACCCTGGCTTCCCAACGGATATGCAAGCACAGCTGATGGCGGTATGCTGTCTGGCTGAAGGCACGAGCACCATCATTGAAAATATCTTTGAAAATCGCTTTATGCACGTGCCTGAACTACAACGCATGGGTGCCAAAATCCGTGTTGATGGCCATACTGCCATCGTCGAAGGCGTTGAGAAATTCACCCCTGCCCCTGTGATGGCAACCGACTTGCGTGCATCGATGTCGCTTGTGATGGCGGCGGCGTGTGCTGAGGGCGAGAGCATCATTGACCGCATCTACCACATTGACCGCGGCTATGATGATGTGGAGAATAAGCTAAAAGCCTTAGGCGTCAATATCGAACGTATCAAAGGCTAATATTGCGACGCGCCAAGATGATTTGGTGCGTTTTTTCATTATAATGTATAGACAATTATTAAACATTGACACACTGAGAAATTTGTCATGGCTGATCCAATCCAAACCGCTGATTTTGATGGCTTGACCATTGCTTTATCCAAGGGTCGTATCCTAAACGAAACCTTGCCATTGTTTGCCAAAGCTGGCATTGCACCGCTTGAAGATATGGAAAAATCTCGTAAGCTGATTTTTGAGACCACTGATCCATCGGTGCGTTTTTTGATTTTAAGGGCTTCAGATGTGCCGACTTATGTTGAGCATGGGGCGGCTGATATCGGTGTGGCAGGCAAAGATGTGCTGATGGAGTATGATGCACAGGTGTATGAGCTACTTGATCTTGACATCGCCAAGTGCCGTCTGATGACTGCAGGGATTTTGGGTAAGGCGTTACCAAATCGCCGCCTACGTATCGCCACCAAGTATGTCAATGTCGCACGCGCGTATTTTGCCAGCCGTGGTGAGCAGGTGGATATCATTAAGCTGTATGGCTCGATGGAGCTGGCACCTTTGGTGGGTCTGGGCGATTTGATTGTCGATGTGGTGGATACGGGCAATACTTTGCGTGCCAATGGGCTTGAGCCACTTGAGACCATTTGCCAAGTGTCATCACGCCTGATTGCCAATCCAGTTAGCCATAAGCGAAAACTTGCTAGACTTGAGCCGATTTTACAGATTCTACAAACTGCCGTGAAACAAAACCAATCATAAAGGCAGTCTGATTCATAAGGATAAACGATGAAAAAACTAGATTCAACCAGTGCTGATTTCCAAGATAAATTGGCCGATTTGCTTGCTTTTGAGACGGTGACCGATGCCAATCTGATCACCACCGTTGATGCCATCATCGCTGATGTGCGTGCTCGTGGCGATGTCGCAGTGCTTGAGCTGACCCAAAAATTTGACCGCCATCCTGCTCAGAGCATCGATGAGCTATTCATCAGTCAAGATGCACTAAAGGCGGCATTTGATGCACTTGCCCAAGAGGTGCGTACAGCACTTCAGCTGTCTGCTGAGCGTATTTTTGCTTTTCATCAGCATCAAGTCCAAGACGGTTTTCGCTTTAGTGACAGTCTGGGCAATATGCTTGGCCAAAAAATCACCCCGCTTGACAGTGTCGGGATTTATGTCCCTGGTGGCTTGGCAAGCTATCCATCATCGGTGTTGATGAATGCCATTCCTGCCAAGGTCGCAGGCGTGGCGAATATCACGATGGTTGTCCCAGCACCAGATGGACAGCTCAATCCACTGGTTTTGGCAGCGGCTCACTTGGCAGGCGTGGATACGGTGATTACCATCGGTGGGGCGCAGGCGGTGGCAGCACTTGCTTATGGCACGACATCGATTGCCAAGGTGGATAAAATCACAGGGCCGGGGAACAAATTTGTCGCCGCTGCCAAGCGAGCGGTATTTGGACAAGTGGGCATCGATATGATCGCAGGGCCGTCAGAGGTACTGGTCTATGCTGAGGGCGAGGCAGCGGATAATGCGGAGTGGTTGGCGATGGATTTGTTATCCCAAGCTGAGCATGACACCGTGGCGCAGGCGATTTTTGTCACCACCAGTGCCGAGCAATTACAAGCGGTGGAAACAGCGATTGAAACGGCATTGGCACGCTTACCAAAGGCAGACATCGCAAGAGCAGCGCTAAAGAGTCGCGGTGCATTAATTTTGGTCAAAGATCGTCGCGAGGGCATGGCAGTGATCAATCAGGTCGCACCTGAGCATCTTGAGCTGTCACTGGATGATCCTGAGGCAGTGCTTGATGACATTCGCCACGCAGGTGCGATTTTTATGGGTCGTCATACCCCTGAGGCGATTGGCGATTATTGTGCAGGCAGTAACCATGTATTGCCGACATCGGGCACGGCAAGATTTTCATCACCGCTTGGCGTGTATGATTTTCAAAAGAAATCATCACTGATTTATTGTACCCAGACGGGTGCGGTACCACTTGCCAAGACCGCTGATATTTTGGCCGTCGAAGAAAATTTAGAAGCGCACGCCTTGTCAGCACGCTATCGCCATCAGGCAAACTGAGCAAGCAACAGCTTTGACCAATTAACAAAAGGAAATCCCATGACGATTGATACTCGCCTTTGGAGCGACAAGGCAAAAAGCCTGACGCCGTATGTGCCAGGGGAGCAGCCCAAGCATGATAATTTGGTGAAACTTAATACCAACGAAAACCCATTTCCACCTAGCCCAAAAGCGGTGGCGGCCATGCAAGCGGTGCTCGCTGATGAAGCGACGGCACTGCGTCTGTATCCTGAGCCTGAGTCAGATCATCTGCGTGATGCATTGGCGGATTATTATGGTCTTAGTCGCGATGAAGTTTTTGTTGGTAATGGCTCGGATGAAGTGCTGGCGCTGGTGTTTGCGTGTTTTTTCAAAAAAACTCGCCCGCTACTGATGCCTGATATCAGCTATAGCTTTTATCCTGTTTATGCCGATACCTTTGGGGTGGATGCCCAAACTGTACCGCTCAATGACAGCTTTGGCATTGATATCGATGACTACGACAAGCCATGTGATGCCATTATCCTAGCCAATCCGAATGCACCGACGGGCAAGCTACTGCTACTCGATGACATTCGCACGCTTGCCACACGCCATCCTGATGCAGTCGTGGTCATTGATGAAGCGTATATCGATTATGCTGATGATGTCAAGGCGGCATCAGCAATCGCACTGATTCGTGAATTTGATAATATCGTTGTCACCCAAACTTTCTCAAAATCTCGTGCACTGGCAGGTCTGCGAGTGGGTATGGCATTTGCCAATCCAAGCCTAATCGCAGCGTTGATGGCGATGAAAAATAGCTTTAACAGCTATCCGCTAGATCGTGTGGCGCAAGCAGGGGCAGCGGCCAGCGTGGCGGATCGTGAATATTTTGAGCGTCGTCGCACCGAGGTAATCGAGCTGCGTCATCAGCTGACAGCGGATTTGGTGGCACTTGGTTTTGATGTATTGCCATCGGCGGCGAATTTTGTTTTTGCCACTATCGCAGGTCAAGATGCTGCTGATATCGCTGCCAAACTTCGCAGCGAAGGCGTGATTGTCCGACATTTTAAGCAGGCACGTATCAAAGATTATCTGCGAATCAGTGTCGGCACTGCTGAGCAGAACGCTCGATTGATTGAAGTTTTAAAACAAATTTTATAATTTTTGAAATTTTTTCAATCATAGTAATTGACAAATATGGGTGAATTTTTATCATAAATAATGGTAGAATAAATTCATCACACTGGGTCTTGGCGGATGCCAAGATAATATCAGCCGTTTGGCGTGCTTACGCCAAATTCGCCAACAAAGGAAGTCATCATGACCGTAATTAAGCAAGAAGATTTTATTCAAAGTATTGCCGATGCGTTTCAGTTCATCAGTTATTATCATCCGACCGACTATATTGAAGCGCTGGTCGAAGCACTAGAAAAAGAAGAAAACCCGGCTGCCAAAGATGCAATGACCCAAATCTTGGTCAATAGCCGTATGTGTGCCGAAGGTCATCGTCCGATTTGCCAAGATACTGGTATCGCAACGGTATTTTTGAAAGTGGGCATGAATGTTCAGTGGGATGCGACAATGAGTGTTGCTGACATGGTAAACGAAGGTGTACGCCGTGCCTATAACCACCCTGATAATACTTTGCGTGCATCTGTACTGGCTGACCCAGCGGGCAAACGCGTGAACACCAAAGACAACACCCCTGCGGTCATTCACATGGAAATCGTCGCTGGCGATAAAGTGGAAGTGACCTGTGCGGCCAAAGGTGGCGGCTCTGAGAATAAATCAAAGCTTGCTATGCTAAACCCATCGGACAGTATCGTGGATTGGGTACTAAAAACCATCCCAACCATGGGTGCAGGCTGGTGTCCACCGGGCATTTTGGGTATTGGTATCGGCGGTACGCCTGAAAAAGCGGCACTACTTGCCAAAGAGTCGCTGATGAGCCATATTGATATCCATGAGCTACAAGCCAAAGCCAAATCAGGTGCAGAGCTAAGTACTGTCGAAGCGCTACGCCTTGAGCTGTACGAAAAAGTCAATGCGCTGGGCATCGGTGCACAGGGCTTGGGTGGTCTAACCACTGTTTTGGATGTCAAAATTCTAGACTACCCAACCCACGCTGCGTCTAAGCCGATTGCCATGATTCCAAACTGTGCAGCGACTCGCCATGTGGAGTTTGAGCTGGACGGTTCTGGTCCTGTCGAGCTGACACCGCCAAGCCTAGATGTCTATCCTGATATCACTTATAATCCTGAAAATGGCAAACGCATCAATGTTGATACCCTAACCAAAGAAGAAGTGGCGACGTGGCAGACAGGTGATGTCTTGCTGCTAAGTGGTAAGATCTACACTGGCCGTGATGCAGCGCATAAGCGCATGACCGATATGCTCAATAACGGCGAAGCGCTACCAGTGGACTTCACCAATAAGCTAATCTACTATGTCGGCCCTGTTGATCCTGTGCGTGATGAAGTGGTGGGACCTGCAGGTCCGACGACGGCAACCCGCATGGATAAATTCACTCGTCAGATGCTTGAGCAAACAGGTCTTTTGGGCATGATTGGCAAATCAGAGCGTGGCGAAGCAGCTTGCCAAGCCATCGCTGATAATAAAGCAGTCTATCTGATGGCAGTGGGCGGTTCAGCTTATCTGGTCTCAAAAGCCATCAAACAAGCCAGAGTCGTGGCATTCCCTGAGCTTGGTATGGAAGCGATTTATGAGTTTGAAGTCAAAGATATGCCAGTGACTGTCGCTGTCGATAGCAGTGGTAGCTCAGTGCACGCCACCGCACCAAAAATCTGGCAAGCCAAAATTGGCAAAATCCCAGTGACCGAAGCTTAATTGACAGGCATTGTTAGCGATATTTGCTGATAGATGACAAAACACCCAAGTTTATGTGAACCGACCCCCAATTCTTAGACACCAGTTTAAGATTAACGGTTAAGGTTTAATAAAGGACTGAGTTCTGTATTGTACAGGACTCAGTCCTTTTAATTTTACTTTTATTCTATCATGATT